>CALZMA010000092.1 GCA_945788445.1 uncultured Bacteroidales bacterium
CAATCTGGGCGGCACGGTAGCTGCCTATGCCGGGAATGCCCCGGAGCGCAGTGGTGTCGGAAGCGTTGAGGGGGATTTGGGTGCCTTCGGCATACTTTTCGGCCCTGGGCCAGGGGGCTTCGGGTCGCGCTTCGCGGGCGGCGTAGCCGGAGGAATGGCCAGAGCGGGCGGCATCGGCGGGACGGATGCGCACGTAGGGGCGGAGGCGGCGGTAGTCGGCCTCACTGAGCCCGTAGAGGCGGCGGAAATCTTCGGGCGAACGCCACAGGCCGCCCTTGCGGCGGTATTTGAGCATGTTGCCTATCTGCCAGGGACGGAGGCCGAGGCGCAGGAGGGTGAGGGAGTCGGCGTGGTTGGGGTCGAAGGGGAAGGTTTCGGCCGCGGGTCGCGAGGGGGCGGCGGGGGTGGCTTGGCCCACTTGTTTTTCCAAGGAGAGAAAGGCTTCGCGGTGGCCGGGCGGGGGCGGCGCTTCGGGCGACTGCCCGCTGCAACGGTCGTAGCCCCAGAGGATGGCCAGGCCGATGGAGAGGAGGAGGAGGCCGGCAGTGAGGGCCCGCTTGTCTTCGGGGGTCTGGAAGAGTCTTCTCATGGCGGGAAAGGGAGTTTTTTTGGGGAGCAGGAGTGGCGGCTACGGCTGGGCCGTGCCGCTCTGTCCGTAGTCGTACCACCACCAGTAGGTTTCGCCGTAGGAACGGCGCAGGAGGTTGCGGCGGGGGGTGGGCTCGCGAAGGGTATCGCCCATCTCGGTGTAGTCGCGGAAGTTGGCCTCGATGGCGGCATCGCGGTAGCGGACGACGGGATGGCTGTGCTGGCGACCGTGGAGAACGAGGGCCTGGGCATAGTAGAAGGGCAGGCGGCCGGTGGCGACGAGGTGGGGATAGTAGCGATTTACCTCGAGGGCAAAGGCATCGAGCCGGCGGTCGATGAGGAGGGCACAGAGGTAGTAGTCGATGGGGGCCAGGGGGCGCTCCACGGTCGTGGGCCGTTGCTGCCGGGCCTGCTCGGCACAGCGGCGGAAGTAGGCGAGGTGGGGTTCGCCGGGACGGCGCTCGCTGCCGAGGAGGCGGGTGAGGCTGTCGGGGGAAAAGAGGAGCCGCTGGCGGTCGTCCCGGGGGAAGAGCAGCTGGGCGCTGCCGCCGGCGGGGATGGGCTGCTGGAAGATTTTGTCGCCAAGGCCGCGGGGCTGGGTGGTGGCGAGGAGGTAGGAACGCAGGGCAAAGAGGCGCGACGAGGCTGCGAGATGTACGGTGCCCACTTCGTAGGCTTCCTGTGGCCGGGAGGAACGGAGGGCACGGGCGGTGCGGAGCTCGTAATGGTCGGTGTCGCTCACGGAGGTTCCGAGGCCGACGTAGAGGAAGAGGACGAGGAGCTCGACGGCACGGGGCATGAACTTCTGCCAACGGTTGCGGCCGGCGCCCCAGCGCCGGAGGAGGTGGAGGTTCCAGCGCCAGTCGGCCCCGACGAGGAGCAGGGCCACGAGGAGCAGGCCGAGCTGCCAGACCCAGCCGGCAAAGGGGGCGGAAAGGAGGGCGGCGGTGAGCCAGCAGACGGCTACACTGCCGATGAGCTTGCCGACTTTGCGCGGGGCAAAGAGGCGGCGCACGCCCCAAAGGATGAACGCGTAGAGCACAACGAGCAGCAGGGCGGTGAGCTTGGGGCGGAAGGCCACAGGCTCTCCCCAGGGGAGGGAGCACAGGTAGTGGACGACGTCGGCCTGACTGACGGACAGGTAGAGGTAGAGAAAAAGGAGCAGGAGGAGGTGGAACATGGCTTCGCGCGCTGTTTGTCTGGCGGGGGGATGCCAGGGTGATAAAAAAGAAAGAGCTTAAAAGTTTACCGGACTTGCCCCGCGGGGGCGCGGGAGGTGCACGAATAAACTTCTAAACTCTTCGTTGCGGCTGTCTGTGCCCGGCGGTTTACTTTGCGGGGGCTGCGGGTGCGGCAGGAGCTGCGGGGGCAGCAGGTGCGGCGGGCTGCTCGAGGGCAGCGGAGGTGACTACGCTGTCGGTGTCGGCCGTACGGGGGGCGAAGAAGATGGTGGCAACGGCGAACACGACGAGGGCACCGGCGAGGGTCCAGGTGGCTTTCTCTACCACATCGGTGGTCTTACGCACACCCATGATCTGGTTGGATGCGGCAAAGTTGGATGCCAGACCTCCGCCCTTCGACTCTTGGATGAGCACGACGAAGGTGAGCAGAACTGCCGTGATGACAGCGAGAATTACAAGTACAGAATACATACGTTTTATTGTTTTTGATGATTTTTATTGACTATGAGCTTTTGCAGAAATCGGATTTGGTCTGCAAAATAAGCACTTTTTTTTGGATTATTCAAACTTACCTTGCGCATTATTTCCAATGCTTTTTCGTAGCGCTGCTGGCGGATGTAGATTTTGGCCAGCGTCATGGTGAGGTAGCCTTCCTCGGCGGTTTCTTCCGCGCCCTCGCTCTCGGCGGGGATTTCGGGGGTGAATTCGGGGTTGTCCTGGAGCTGGATGCGCTCGGGCTTGTTCTCGATGAAGTCGTTGATGAGGGTGTCGCTGCGGTCGGGGGCGGCCTCGGCGGCGGGTTCGGCATCGTCCATCTGGAGGAGGAATGCGGCGTAGTCGGTGGTGGCATCGGCCGCGGTGAGCTTGCGGCGCGCCGTGGGCTGGGACTCGTCGGCGGCGGTGCGGAGGAAATCGTCGATGAGCGACTCTGTGCGGTCGGCGGCGGGGGCCGCGGGGGCCTCGTCGCGCTGGAGGGGCGTGGGCTGGATGGTATAGTTGCCGCCCTCGACCATGCTGAAGATGACCCGGCGGTCGGGGAGGAAGAGGGCGGCCTTGCGGAGCTCTTCGCCGAAGAGGGGGTCGTGGAGCAGGAAGAGGTTTTTCAGGAACAACAGGCGGGCGGTCTGGTAGTAGGGGTATTGGGCTACCAGCTCGCGCAACCCGTGGAGGGTCTCTTTGTCGAGTTGTTCCGGATGGGCTATCAGCTCAGCTATTTCCATAGAATTGATGGGGAAGGTATGGTTTCTGGGGGGAGAACAAACTATTCGCGGGGTTGTGGGCGACGACGGTGCGGGGGTTACCAGTCGGCCACGGTGGCGTTGAAGATTTGGTCGCAAAGGTCGCGGACCATTTCCGTCACGAGCGACTCTTGCACGGCGGTGAGCTGCTGGCGGGAGTCGTACTGCGTGGTGGCGGAGAACTGCTTTTCCCAGCGGTCGCCCGTCTTGGCGTTTTCGAAGCGGACGTTCACCGTCATGCGGAGCTGGACCTGGGAGGAGTAGCCGTCGGCGGAGATGGATTTGTTGAACTGGTCGTAGCCCGTGATTTCGCCCGCGATGTGGAGGTCGCCGCCCCGCTTGACGAGCTGGAGGCGGGTCTGGTTGGCATAGAGGTCCTGAAGCTTGTTGTTGAACATGGCTTCCATCGGTGCCCAGCCGTAGGGGGCGCGGTTGGGGATTTTGTCTATCTGTATGGTCTTGATGACATCGTAGTTGATGCTCGTGCCGGTAAACTTGTACTGCACGCTGCAGGCCGCCAGTCCCGCAAGGAGGACGAGGGGGAGGAGGATGGACCAGAACTTCTTCATGGGGAATCAGGAGGATGGGAAGGGGTGGGAAGGAAGGCGGGGACGGTGGCTACTCGAGCCCGTATTCCTTGATTTTTCGGTAAAGGGTGCGCTCGGAAATGCCCAGCTTCTCCGCCGCGAGCTTGCGCCGTCCGTTGTAGAGGAGAAGGGCCTTGCGGATCATTTCCCGCTCCACGGAATTGATTTTCTTGGCTTCGAGCGCATCGTCGGCTTCGCCCTGGACGGGGGCGGGGGCGGCGGGCTGCACCTCGTCCTTGACCTCCTCGGCTTCCCAGAAGGGCACTTCGGCCGAGTCGTCGCGGCTGAGCTTCGGGGCGGCTGAGGACTTTCCCAGCATGAGGTTGCCGCTCTCGGCCGTGGCGGGGGAGAGGGGACTGTCGAGGTGGTGTTCGCGCACGATGCGCTTGAGTTCGGAAACGTCGCGGCGCAGGTCGAACAGGATTTGGTAGAGCAGTTCGCGCTCGCTCTCGAAGCTGTGTTCTTCCTTCTTTCCGCCCAGGGCTATGAGCTGCGTGTGCTTGGCCTCGGGGGGCAGGTAGCGGGAGAGGATTTCGGGCGTGATTTCGCGCTCTTCGGCGGTCACGCTCATGTTCTCGGCCAGGTTCTTGAGCTGGCGCACGTTGCCTGGCCAGGAGTAGGAGAGGAGCAGGCGCTGCGCGGCCTCGTCGAGGCGCACGGGGGGCATCTTGTACTTTTCGCTCATGTCGAGCGCAAACTTGCGGAAGAGCAGGGCGGCATCGGCTCCGCGCTCGCGGAGGGGCGGCACGGAGATGCACACCGTGTTGAGGCGGTAGTAGAGGTCTTCGCGGAACTTTCCCTCGGCGATGGCCTTCTCCATGTTCACGTTGGTGGCGGCCACAATGCGCACGTCGGTCTTGCGCACTTCGCTGGACCCCACGCGGATGTATTCGCCGGTCTCGAGCACGCGGAGCAGGCGGGCCTGGGTCTGCAGGGGGAGTTCGCCCACTTCGTCGAGGAAGAGGGTGCCGCCGTTGGCTGCGGCAAAATAGCCTTCGCGCTGGTCCACGGCGCCGGTGAAGGCTCCCTTTTCGTGGCCGAAGAGTTCGGAGTCGATGGTGCCCTCGGGAATGGCCCCGCAGTTTACGGCGAAGTATTTTTTCTTCTTTCGAAGGCTGTGGTCGTGGATGATGCGGGGGAAGGTTTCCTTTCCCACTCCGTTTTCGCCCACTACCAGCACGGAGAGGTCCACGGGGGCTATCTTTAGGGCTATTTCAAGGGCACGATGGAGCTCCTCGCAGTTGCCTACGATGCCGTACCGCTGTTTGAGACTTTGAAGGATAGCTTGTTCCATATCAGTGCGTTGTTATTTGCATGGCAAAGGTAGTGCAAACCGAAGGCAATGAGAATGAAAAACCGAAGGATTTTCATTTGCATTGCTGAGGTGCAGCCTACCTTGACGCAGAAAAGGTAGTGATTGGGAGGGGA
>CALZMA010000093.1 GCA_945788445.1 uncultured Bacteroidales bacterium
GCACTTTTAAGAACGATTTCGACATGAAGTACGCATTGCAACCCTATCGGCCCGAACTCGCCCGGCTGTGGGACGAAACGGTGGAGAAAGTGCGGCAACGTTCCTTTCTCTTTCTTCGCCGCTACATGGACTATCACAGCAATCGCTTTCGGGACCGTTCGCTGATGGTCGCGGATGCAGGCGGCCAAATGGTGGCACTCCTTCCCGCCTGCGAGCACCCGAAGGAGGCCCGGCTGGTGGTTTCCCACGCCGGCCTGACCTATGGCGGGCTCTTGCTCACGCCGCAATGCCGCACGGCCGATGCGCTCGAAATCCTCTCGGCCTGCCGCGACCACTATGCCGCGCTGGGCTATACGGAATGGGTGTGCAAGCCCGTGCCGCACATCTACCACTGCTATCCCGCCGAGGAAGAACTCTACGCGCTCTTCCGGCTGGGCGCACGGCTGACAGCGCGGGGCGTTTCTACCGCCATCCGCCTCGCCGATGCCTATCCCCTTTCCACGCTGAGGCAGCGAAAGGTGAAGAAGGCGCAGCGCTTGCCGGGGCTCCGTCTGGCGGAGGGTGCGGACCGCTTGGCAGACTTTTGGAAACTGCTCCGTGACGTTCTCCAGCAACGCCATGGTTGCGACCCCGTACACAGTCTACCCGAAATGCAGCTGCTCGCCGACCGCTTTCCGCAGCAAATCCGTCTCTTCGCAGCCTTGTGGCCGCAGGCAGAAGGGGGCGAAACGCTCCTCGCCGGTTGCTGGGTGTTCCTCTGCCAGCGCGTGGCCCATGTACAATACATCGCCGCCTCGGAGACCGCTTGCCAGAACGGTGTGCTCGACTGGCTGTTTGCCCAACTCATCGCCTGGTTGCCCACGCATTGTCCCGCTGTGGAGTATCTCGACTTCGGCATCTCCACCGAACAGGACGGAAAGTGGCTCAACGAAGGCCTCATTTTCCAAAAAGAAGGCTTCGGCGGGCGCGCCGTCTGCTACGACCAATACGCGCTGAGGCTCACTCCGCCCTCGGCACAACCGCAATAAAGAAATCTCCTCCATGATAAACTTTCTCCCTCTCCAGCAAATCAACGCTTCCTTCGAGCCCGAACTCTCCGCAGCCGTGCAGCGCGTGGTGCGCAGCGGCTGGTACCTGCGCGGGGAAGAAACGCGTTGTTTCGAGGCAGAGTTTGCCCGCTACATAGGCGTGCGGCATGTGGTGGGAGTGGGCAACGGGCTTGACGCCCTCACGCTGGCGCTGCAGGCTGCGGCGCAGAAGCAGGCGTGGGCCCCCGGGAGCGAAGTGATTGTGCCCGCCATGACGTTTGTGGCAACAGCCGAGGCCGTGCTCCGTGCCGGTTTCGTGCCGCGTTTTGCCGATGTCGACGACCGGGCGCTCCTTACGCCCGAAACGGCCGAAGCGGTGGTTTCGGAGCGGACGCGGGCCATTGTTCCCGTTCACCTCTATGGCCATCCCGCCCCCATGACGGACCTTATGGCCTGGGCTGCCGAACGCGGCCTCTTTGTGCTCGAAGATGCCGCGCAGGCCCATGGGGCACAGATTGACGGACGGAACGTAGGGAGCTGGGGCCATGCCGCGGCTTTCAGCTTCTATCCCGGAAAGAATTTGGGCGCTCTCGGCGATGGCGGCGCTGTGGCTACGGCCGACGGAGAGTTGGCCGAGCGCGTCAGACTGTTGGCCAACTATGGTGCGCGGGAGAAATATGTACATGAGGTGGCCGGCGTGAACAGCCGACTCGATGAGTTGCAGGCTGCTGCCTTGCGCGTGAAACTCCGCCGCCTCGATGCCGACAACGAGGCACGCCGCGGCGTGGCTCGCCGCTATGCCGAGAAAATCTGCAATCCCTGCGTCAGCCTGCCCTACGGGGGCGATGCAGCGCAGAGCGTTTTCCATATCTATCCCCTGCGCTCCCCCCACCGCGATGCGCTCATGCGCCACTTGGCCGCCCACCATGTGGAAACGCTCATCCATTATCCCATTGCGCTCCCCGACCAACCCGCCCTCCGGGCTGTCGCCGCTCCCTTCTCGCCCTCAGCGCCCGTGGCGCGGCAGTGGGCTGCGGAGGAGCTGAGCCTCCCCATTTCGCCCCTGCTGACGGAGCGCGAAACGGATGCCGTGGCGGATGCCATCAACAGCTTTCAACCTTAAATGCCGCGCGTGACTACACTGTTCCGCCCGGCAACATACCCTTCTTTCTCTTTTTAACCTTAACTCCTCTGCCTCATGACGATCGATATCCTTATTTGCTCTCTCAACAAAGGCATTGTGCGTGTGCAAGATGTGTTGCTCCCCCCGCAGGAGGGCGTACACTACATCGTATCGTATCAGTACACCGACGAACGTTATCTCGACCTGATTCCGGCCTGTCTCGAGGAACGCGAAGACGTGGCCGTATATAAATATAAAGGACAGGGGCTCTCGGCCAACCGCAACCTTGCGCTGGACAAGGCCACTGCCGACCTCGTCATGTATGCCGATGACGATGCCCGGTTGCTGCCCGAAACGCCTGCCGTCGTGAAGCGTCCGTTTGAGGAAAATCCCGACCTCGACGTGGCTTTCTTCTGTGCTTCGACCTATACGGGAAAGTCGCTGAAGAACTATCCCAAAAGTTCGTTCGAGGTGCTGGCCATGCCGAAGGACTATTCCATCTCGGCCCTGGAAATGGTGTGCCGCCGCCGTAAGGTGCAGGGCAAGGTCCGCTTCGACGAACGCTTCGGCCTGGGCACGCAGTTCCTCACCTGCGGCGAAGAGGAGGTGTGGCTGGAAGATGCGCTCCGCGCCAAACTGAAGATGTACTATTTCCCCGAGAAAATCGTTGAAACCAGTACGATGCTGAAGAAGTCCCTCGTCTATGTGGACCCGGGCGTGCAGCGCAGCCGTGGGGCGATTGCCTATTATCGCTACGACATGCAGGCTTGGTGGAAGTGCTTCCTGTTTGCTTTCCACAGCGCCCGCCGCGGCTACTGCCATTTCCTCCCGATGATGCGGCACCTCGTGGAGGGCATCCGCTTCATGAAACGGACCAGCCGATAGCCCGCCATGCCCGTTCCGCAGATAGAATTTTTGGTTTGCACCATAGACCGGCGCATCCGTTCGGTGGCCGAAATGCTCCTCCCTCCCGAAGAGGGGGTGGCGTGGCTCGTGGCTTGGCAGCTGAGCGAGGCGCAGACTGCGGCAGAGGCCGAGGCGCACCCCTTGCCCGAAGCACTCCGAAACCGACAGGACGTGCGGGTCGTGCGGCAGCCGGGACGCGGCCTGTCGCGAGGACGCAACCTGGCGCTCTCGGAAGCAAGGGGCGAATGGCTCGTAATTAGCGATGACGATTGCCGCTACACCACCGAAAGCCTCAAAAACCTCCGACGCGCCATTCGTCTGCATCCCGATGCCGCCGCGCTGCAACTCCAGGCAACAGACCTCGATGGAAATTTGATGCACCGATATGCCCCGCATTCTTACGAATACCGGGAGCGGCCTTACGGCGCATTTGTCAGTTCTTGGGAGTTGGTGCTTCACCGCACAGCCCCTGTGCCACAGCCCCTTCCGCGTTTCGACGAACGCTTCGGTATCGGTGCCTGGCTGGCTTGCGGCGAAGAGGAAGTGTGGGTACACCAGTGCTCGTTGGCGGGCGGACGCATCTACTACGAACCGCTGCCTTTCGTGGCCACGCCACCCGGTACGACGGGGACGCGCTTTGCTTCCCACATAGGCGTGCAGCGCGCCAAGGGAGGTGTGCTCTGCATCATGCACGGGCCATTCGGTGCCCTGCTTCGTGTGTCAAAATTCGCGTGGACCGTGCCGGGCTTTGGCTTTGTGCAACGTTTGTGCGCTTGGATACGTATGATAGAAGGTGTAGTTTATGTTCTCACTCATCATCCCTTACCATAACCGTCGAGAATGGTTGCCGCGGACTCTCCAGAGTGTGGTGCTGTCTTCGGTACGCCCTGCCTGTGTCTTCTTGGTAGACAACGGGAGTACGGACGGTTCGGCGCAGGTGTGTGAAGAATTTGCGGCCCGTCGTCCCGACTATCCTTTTGTATTGCTCAGCGAACCCCGCTTGGGAGCTTGCAGGGCGCGCAATGCGGCCTTGCGCCGCGTGCAGACAGAGTGGGTATATTTCTTTGACTCCGACGACGAGCTTTCGCCCGATTATTTTCGGGACGTGCAGAGGGTCATTACGAGAAACCCGAATTTGGATATGGTACTCTGCCCCACACGCATGGTGTTTGAAGACGGTAGCGAAAAGGTGCGCGCCGTGCGGTATTCCGGTTCCGTGGCCCATCAAATCCTCTTGGGCCAACTCGCCACACAGGGCATTTTCGTGCGCACCGAATTGCTGCGCCGCGTTGGCGGCTGGAACGAAGCGCTGCCGAAGTGGAACGATTGGGAACTGGGAGTGCGCCTCCTTTGGGCCCGCCCCCGCCTCCAGTGGTTGTCCAGCCCATACCACCGCATTTACCAGCACCCCGAAAGCCTGACAGGCGCATCGTTTGCAGGGACACTGAACCGCCTCCTCCCAGCCCTCCAAACCGTCTTCGACCTGGTGCGTTCAAACAAAATAGCCCGCAACGCCCTTGCCGCCCGCATAGCCATACTTGCGGGACAACTGAAGCACCAAGGCAGCGCCGCAGAGGCCCAAACCCTTTTGGAATGGGCAAAAGAAAAGCACCTCTACTCAAATCACTTCATAACCTCCCCCCACCTCCACTTCCTCTACACCTACGCAGCCCTCGGCGGAAGAGGCGCGTGGCGCATAGCCCTGGTTGGCTGCGGGGAGGAGTAGGAAAAGGTAATGAAATCTTTATGAATGAATTGGGTCTTGGTAGAAAGGTGGTATCAGCAAATGCACAAATGTCAAGCACAGCTTTGAGAAAATGTGTTGGCAATCAACCGAATGATGGCTCAAAAAGAAAAGATTATACTTTTCGGAATTATATGATATAAAATTCCTCTGTGCGCACTCTATATAGGTAGAACCAATAAAGTATAATTATGACTGCTATTATTTGCATCACTA
>CALZMA010000094.1 GCA_945788445.1 uncultured Bacteroidales bacterium
AGTCAAATTCAATATTTTTTTTGTTTCGGCCTACAAAGATCTTCGTGGGGGGGGTAAAAAAGGGAACAATGTGCTATCTTTGCAGTCCAAAGAGCGAAAACGTAAGAAAGGCGGAGGGCTTTCTGCCTTTCTGGCATCTCTTGGGATGCTCCGGGTGAGCGATGGCAACGCACGAATGAAGAACCTTTATAGCCATCTTCCGCTTTCGGGAAGATGCGTGCGTCCCGCTGCCCCTTTTCGTGTTCTGGCCGCTTCGCCCCTTGGCTCAGCTTCTGTAGGGCATGGCGCACAGTACGCTCCTGCGCACGCTGCTTAGCGTGTTCGATCTACCCGTTATCGTGGTTATGTTGTATCAGCAACCCATCCACGCATATTCGTGCAACCGTCCGGTTGCCTGCGGCGGACTTACCTCCGCTGCCCTCCCCGAAGAAACGACGTGTCCCGTAGCGGCCACTGTCTGAAAAGGGGTGTCCACCCGCTTTGTACCTATGCGCCTGCCCCAGGCAACATCCCCCGCCGAAGAAGAAAGATGCTGGCACGTGCTCCGGACCACCTACGGAAGGGAGCGCAAAGCCTACGACTTTATCGTTTCGCAGGGCGGCACGGCCTTCTGTCCCACCGAGCGGGTGGTGCGGCGCGTGCAGGGAAAAATCCAGAAGCTGGAAAAGTCGCTCCTTCCCAACCTCCTCTTCGTCTACGGCACGCTCTCCGAGGTGGAAGCCTTCGTCTTCGACAACGCCAACCTCCCCTTCGTCCGCTTCTACTACCGCTACTTCAAGCAAGGCAGCGTGCTCTGCAAGGCCCCCGTCGTGGTGCCGCAGGAGCAGATGGACAGTTTCCGCATCATCTGCCGGGCAGAAGACCAGGACGTGCGTTTCTCCTTCCACCAGATACAGAAGTTCCGCGAAGGCCAGCGCGTTCGTGTCGTGCGCGGCCCCTTTGCCGGCGTGTGCGGCCGCGTGGCCCGCTACAAAGGCCAGCAGCGCGTGGCCGTGGAGGTAGAAGGCCTTGTCACCGCCATCAGCGCCTACATTCCCGCCCCCTATCTCGAAACACTCCCATAGGCCGGGGCCCAAGGCAGCATTCCGCGCACACCCGGCATCGAAATCATCAGCATGGCCAGAGGCCCGGAGCGTCGCCCTCGCCAGCCCATTCGCCCCTTCCGCTCCTTTCATTTCCAAAATAAATCCCATGAACATTCCCCATAGCCTCCGCGCCACCGCTGCGCGCCACCTTCTTGTCCTTGCCGCCGCCCTCGGTCTCCTGCTGGGCGTGGCCTCCTGTTCCGTGCCCCGCGACGTGGCCTATTTCCAGGACGCCGAAGCCCTCCACGGCATGGCCGTAGCCACCAGCGAGCAGTTCCGCCTGCGACCCGAAGACCGCGTGAAAATCAACGTGAACAGCAGCAACGCCATGCTCGAGGAGCAGTTCTCCCTCACCATGAGCGGCCAGCAGAGCACCTCCTCTCGGCAGCAGGTGGTCTACACCGTCGATGAGCAGGGCACCATCCAGTTTCCCGTACTCGGCAAAATCCGTGCTGAAGGCAAGACCCGCCAGGAGCTCGCCGCCTACATCCAGCAGCGCCTCCGCAGCCGCGAGCTCGTCGACGACGCCATCGTCACCGTGGAGTACGTCGACCTCTGCGTGAACGTGCTCGGCGAGGTGAACCACGCCGGCATCATCCCCATCACGAAGGACCATTTCACCATTCTCGATGCCCTCAGCGGCGCCGGCGACCTCACCATCAACGGCGACCGCACCCGCGTCATGGTCACCCGTCAGGTCGACGGCGTGAACCAGGTTTACTTCGTGGACCTCACGCAGATGCAGAGCCTGCTCCAGTCGCCCGCCTTCTACCTCCAGCAGAACGACCTCGTCTACGTCACCCCCAACGACAAGCGCAAGCGCGAGGCACAGTCTGTGGGCAACACCTTCAACACCCCCGCCGTCTGGATTTCCCTGGCCTCCCTGGCCACGACCATCGCCGCCCTTCTCATTCGCTAATCCCGCATTTTCCCTCCCATTCCCAGCCATGTCTGAAAACGTACATACCAAGCGCAAGCCCGCCGAAGACTTCCTCAGCGTGAAGGACCTTTGGCACCTCTGCAAGCGCAACTGGAACTGGTTCGTCATCTCCCTCATCGTCTGCATAGCGGGCGCTGCCTTCTACCTCTACCGCACCCCCGACCTCTTCACCCGCGAAGCCGCCATCCTCGTGAAGGAGGAAACGCTCGGCAAGACCAAGTCGCGCAACACCAGCGGCGAGGACTTCAGCGAAATGGCCCTCGTGCAGCAGCAGACCAACGTCTCCAACGTCGTTCGCCAGCTCTCCTCCCTCCGCGTCCTCTCCGAGGTGGCCCGCCGCATGAAGATGGGGCAGAACGAGCGCGACTTCCTCCATGCCGCCATGGGCCTGCAGCGCCGCTTCAAGGCATCCATCGACAACGAGAAGTCCACCGTCATCAACCTCCAGTTCGTCGACAATTCCCCCGAGCGTGCCGAAGAAGTGCTCGAGACCCTCATCCGCGTCTACAACGAGCAGTGGCTCGAAGAGCGCAACAAGGTGGCCGCCAGTACCTCGCGCTTCATCGACGAGCGACTCAGCGTGATGGAAAAGGACCTCGGCGTGGTCGACGACAGCATCTCCTCCTTCAAGGCCCGCCACCGCATCACCGACCTCGCCCACGTCAGCGATGTCTACCTCCAGCAGCAGAGCAGTTCCGAGGCCGAAATCCTCCGCCTCAACAACCAGAAAGGCATGGCCGAGTATGTGCTGCAAATCCTCCGGGACAAGTCGGCCCGCGACCAGCTCCTGCCGACCAATTCTGGGCTGAACAACATGCAGATCGAGCGCCAGATTGCCGACTACAACGACATGCTGCTCCAGCTCAAGAACAACCGCGTCGGTACCTCTACACAGAACCCCCGCATCCTGCGTCAGGAGCAGCAGCTCGAGGAAATGCGCCAGAACATCCTCACCTCCGTCAGCGGGCAAATCAAGACCATCGACATCCAGCTCCAGAAGTTCTACGACTTCAGCGGCGAGGCCAGCAGCAAAATTGCCTCCAACCCCGAACAGGCCAAGCACCTCGTTTCCGTGGAGCGCGAACAGAAGGTGAAGGAGAGCCTCTACCTCTACCTCCTCCAGAAGAAGGAAGAGAACGAAATCAGCATGACCTACACCTCGTTCAACACCGAGGTGGTCGACATGCCCCACGGCAGCGACCTCCCCACCTCGCCCAACCGCATGGCCATCTGGGCCGCAGCCTGCCTGGCGGGCCTGTTCCTCCCCGCATTCGTCATCTTCGTGCGCGAGAACCTCAATACTACGGTGCGCTCGAAACAAGACATCACCCGTGTTTCCAACCTCTCCGTGGTGGGCGAAATTCCCTTCTTCGGCGAAAAGCGCAGCCGCATTCCCTTCTTCCGCAAGCGCACCAAGGGTGGCTCCCACCACACGCCCATCGTCATCGAGTTTGGCAAGCAAAACTGGGTGAACGAGGCATTCCGCCTGCTCCGCACCAACCTCGAGTTCATGGCCAATGCCGAAAACTCGCACAACGTCTACATCGTCTCCTCCTTCTACGCCAGTTCGGGCAAGACCTTCGTGAGCATCAACCTGGCCGTGGTCATGGCCCTCAAGGGCTGGCGCGTGCTCCTCATCGACGGCGACTTCCGCCGCGCCTCTGCCTCGCGCAGCCTCCACTGTCCGCGTGTGGGCATTGCCGACTACCTGGGCGGAAAGGAAGTGGACCTCGAGTCGCTCAAGGTGGTGAAGAAAGCCTATCCCACGCTCCACATCCTGCCCGTGGGCACCATTCCGCCCAACCCCACCGAACTCCTCTCGTCCGACGGCATGAAGGACCTGATAGACCGGGCGCGGCAGGAATACGACTACGTCATCGTTGACTGTCCGCCCTCCGACAACCTCGCCGACTCCAACCTCATGGAGCGCTATGCCGACCGTACGCTCTACATCGTCCGTGCCGGCGTGGCCGAGCGCAGCCGTATTCCCGAACTCGAGGCCGAAGTGGAGTCGGGCCGCTACAAGCACCTTTCCATTATCCTCAATGCCGTAGACCCGCGCCGCCTCCACGCCTACAAGGACTACTATTATTACTACTACGGCCGCCAGAACTAAATCCTTCCGCAGGCTCACTCCCGCCCCTTCCTCCTGCCCATGAACCCCGCCAACCGACGCATCGCCCTCAACACCGTCTACATGTACGTGCGCCTCGTCACGCTCATGGCGGTGGGCCTCTACACCTCGCGCCTCGTGCTTTCCGTGCTCGGCGTGAGCGACTACGGCATCTTTGCCGTGGTGGGCGGCGTGATGGCCCTCTTCACCTTCCTGAGCAATGCGCTGGCCAACGCCACCTCGCGTTTCCTCAACACCGAGATGGGGCGCGGCGGCGATGTCAATGCCACGTTCAACATCAACCTCCTGCTCCACGTGGCCCTGGCCCTGCTCATCTTCCTGCTGGCCGAAAGCGTGGGCCTCTGGTACATCCACTCCGGACTCAACGTGGCCCCGGGCCGTCTCGACGATGCCCTCTTCGTGTTCCAAGTTTCCATCTTCACCACCTGCCTCGGCATCGTGGCCAGCCCCTTCCAGAGCCTCTTCATCGCCCACGAGCAGTTCCGTTTCCAGATGGTGGTGGACATCGTGAACAGCCTTGTGCGCTTGGGGTGCATTCTCCTCCTGACCCTCTACGACGGTTCGGAAGCCCTGCGCCTCTACAGCCTCATCTTCAGCCTCACTTCGCTCAATACCTTGGGCATCTACTACTTTTTAGGACGCCGCCGCTGGCCCGAAATCATCCGCCTCCGCCTGGTGCGCGGCTGGGCCCGCTATCGCGAAGTGCTGGTGTTCAACAACTGGAACCTCTTGGCAACCCTCTCC
>CALZMA010000095.1 GCA_945788445.1 uncultured Bacteroidales bacterium
ATGCAGCGCACTACGAGGCTGGCACCCGTGGCGGCATCGCCGGCGAGGAAGACACCCTCGGGGTACTTGGGATGCTCGGGACGGAGGAAGCCCATGGCGAGGAGGACGAGGTCGGCCTTGAGGGTTTCCTTGCGGCCGGTGGGCTGCATGAGGGGACGGCCGCCCTCGGGATTGGGCTTCCACTCCACTTCTTCTACCTCCACGCCGCAGACGCGGCCGTCCTTCGTGGAGAGGAAACGGTTGGAGGCCAAGGACCAGCGGCGCTCGCAGCCCTCCTCGTGGCTCGAAGAGGTCTTCAGGACCATCGGCCACTGCGGCCAGGGCGTGGCGGGGTTGTGGCCCACGGGGGGCTTGGGCATGATTTCTATCTGCGTGATGGACGAGGCTCCCTGGCGGCGGGCCGTGCCGATGCAGTCGGAACCGGTGTCGCCGCCACCGATGACGAGCACGCGCTTGCCCTTGGCGCTGATGCGCTGGGCAGCGGGAATGGTCTGGCCGGCGAGTTCGCGGTTCTGCTGGGCGAGGAGTTCGAGGGCAAAGTGGATGCCTTTCAGCTCGCGGCCGGGGATGGCGAGGTCGCGGGCCTGGGGCGTGCCCGTGCAGATGCACCAGGCATCGAAGCCTTCGGGGAGTTGCTGGAGGTCGATGGGGGTGCTGACTTTGAAACGGATGCCTTCGGCTTCCATGACGCTGACGCGGCGGTCGATGACGGTCTTCTGGAGCTTGAAGTTGGGAATGCCGAAACGGAGCAGACCACCGACGTACTCGTCTTTCTCAAACACGGTGACTTCGTAGCCGTGGCGGTTGAGCTGGTTGGCGGCGGCAAGCCCCGCTGGGCCGGAGCCAATCACGGCTACCTTGCGACCATTGCGCGGATAGCTGTGGGGCTTCACGTAGCCTTCGCGGAAGGCGGTTTCGATGATGGAACACTCGTCCTCGCGGATGGTGACGGGCTGGTCGATGCTGAGTTTCAACACGCAACTCTTCTCGCACAGGGCGGGACAGATGCGGCCCGTGAACTCGGGGAAGTCGTTGGTGGCGGAGAGGATTTCGTAGGCTTCGAGGTAACGGCCCTTGAAGAGGGCATCCTGGAACTCGGGCGGACGGTTGCCGAGCGGACAGGCCCAGTGGCAGAAGGGCACGCCGCAGTCCATGCAGCGGGATGCCTGGAGCCGGCGGTCGCTCTGGTTCAGGGTTTGTTCTACTTCGCCGAAGTCGGCAATGCGCTCGTGGACCGGACGGTAGCCGGCCTCGCGGCGGGGTATGTTGAGGAATGCTTTAGGATCTCCCATGGATTTTCTGGTTTTGCTTAATAATCACGTTGCACTTCGGCAATTTTCTGTTGCAGCTTGCGCATTTGCTCCTCGGCAAGGACGCGCTTGTATTCGATAGGCGTCACTTGGATAAACTGGTCAATGTAGCGGGGCCAGTCGTCGAGAAGGGTGCGCGCGAGGGGCGAGCCGGTGTAGAGGTAGTGCTGGCGGATGAGTTCGTGGAGTTCCTTGCGCGAGGCGGAATCCTCGAGGAGGGAGAGTTCGACCATCTCCATGTTGCAGAAGAAGTCGAAGGTCTGGTGGGCATCCCACACGTAGGCCACGCCACCGCTCATACCTGCGGCAAAGTTGCGTCCCGTGGGACCGAGCACAACCACGCGGCCACCGGTCATGTACTCGCAGCAGTGGTCACCTACCCCCTCGACTACGGCAATGGCACCCGAGTTGCGCACGGCGAAACGTTCGCCCACGGTACCGTTGATGTAGACTTCGCCGCTCGTGGCACCGTAGAGGAGCGTGTTGCCCGCGATGGTGTTTTCTTCCGCACGGAAGTTGGAACGCACGGGCGGCATCACGGCGATGCGTCCGCCGCTGAGGCCCTTGGCGAGGTAGTCGTTGGCCTCGCCCTCGAGCTTGAAGCTGATGCCGCGGGTGAGGAAGGCGCCGAAGCTCTGTCCGGCAGAGCCCTTGAACTTCACGCTGATGGTTTCGTCGGGCAGGCCGGCACTGCCGTAGCGGGCAGCCACGGCTCCCGAGAGCATGGCACCGACGGAGCGGTCGGTATTGGCGATGGCATATTCGAGGGAAACTTCCTTCTGGCTCTCGATGGCCTCGCGGGCGGCATCGAGAATGGCGCGGTCCTTGACGGAGTCGATGTCGTGGTGCTGCGGCTGCACGTGGTGGATGGCGGCCGTACCCTCCACGCGGTGGAGGAGGCGGGAGAAGTCGAGCAAGGCGGCCTTCGAACCCGGCGCGGCGGGCTTCACCTCGATGAGGTCGGCGCGGCCCACAATGTCGTCGAGACGGCGGAAACCCATCTCGGCCAGGTACTCGCGCACCTCCTGGGCAAGGAAGCGGAAGTAGTTGACCACATATTCGTAGTGGCCGCGGAAATGCTCGCGGAGTTCGGGGTTCTGCGTAGCCACACCCACGGGGCAGGTGTTGGCGTGGCACTTGCGCATCATGACGCAACCGAGGACTATGAGCACCGTGGTGCCGAAGCCGAATTCCTCAGCGCCGAGAAGGGCGAGGGAAATGATGTCGCGGCCCGTCTTCACCTGGCCGTCCGTCTGGAGGCGCACCTGTCCGCGCAGGCCGTTGAGCACGAGCGTCTGCTGCGTTTCGGAGAGTCCGATTTCGGGAGAGATGCCCGCGTAGCGCATGGACGAAGCGGGCGAAGCCCCCGTACCGCCCTCGGCACCCGAGATGACGATGAGGTCGGCCTTGGCCTTGGCCACACCGGCCGCAATGGTGCCCACGCCGCTCTCGGCCACGAGTTTCACGCTGACCTTGGCCTTCGGGTTCACGTTCTTCAGGTCGAAGATGAGCTGGGCGAGGTCCTCGATGGAATAGATGTCGTGGTGCGGCGGCGGGGAGATGAGGGAAATACCGGGAATGGAGTGGCGAGTCTTGGCGATGATTTCGTTCACCTTGTAGCCGGGGAGCTGTCCGCCCTCGCCGGGCTTTGCACCCTGTGCCACCTTGATCTGGATTTCCTCGGCATTGACGAGATATTCCGTGGTCACGCCGAAGCGGCCGGAGGCGATTTGCTTCGTCTTGCTGCCCAGGGCAATGCCCTCGAAGGAGTCGTGGAAGCGGTCGCTGTCCTCGCCGCCCTCACCCGTGTTGCTGCGGGTGCCGAGCTTGTTCATGGCCAATGCGAGGGCCTCGTGCGCCTCCTTGCTGATGGCACCGAACGACATGGCTCCCGTCACGAAGTGCTTCACAATGTCCTCGACGGGCTCCACCTCCTCGATGGGGATGGGGTTGGAACGGAAGCTGAAGAAGTCGCGCAGGAAGATGGGCGCGGGCTTCTCGTCGGCGAGGCGGGTAAACTCCCTGAATTTCTTGTAGCTGCCGAGGCGGGTGGCTATCTGGAGGGCGCTGATGGTCTCGGGGTTCCAGGCATGGGCCACGCCGTCCTTGCGGTAGCTGAACTGTCCGATGTGGGGCAGGAGGCCTTCGAGCTGCGTGGGTGCGGGGTGGAAGCCGGCGCTGTGGAGGGCCACATAGTCGCGGGCAATCTCGTCGAGGCGCACGCCGCCGATGGTCGAGGTGGAAGTGCCGAAATAAGCCTTGAGCACTTCTTCGCTCACGCCGACGGCCTCGAAAATCTTGGCACCGCGGTAGGAGCGGATGGTGCTGATGCCCATCTTCGACATAATCTTGTAGAGGCCCTTGCAGACCGCCTTAATGTAGTTCTTCTCGGCCGTCTCGTAGTTCATCTGCACCTCACCGCGCTTCACGAGGTCGTCGAGCACGGCGAAGGCCATGTAGGGATTGATGGCGCTCGCGCCGTAGCCGAGGAGGAGGGCGGCGTGCATCACTTCGCGGATTTCACCGCTCTCCACGATGAGGGCCGTCTCCACGCGCTTCTGCACGGAGATGAGGTGGTGGTGTACGGCGCTGACGGCGAGAAGAGCGGGGATGACGGCGTGGTCGGCATCGACACCGCGGTCGGAGAGGACAATGTAGTTCACCCCGTCGAGCACGCTCTGTTCGGCCTCGCGGCAGAGTTCGCCCAGCGCCTCCTGCAGACCGGCACGGCCGCGGCGCGCCTCGAAGAGCGTGGAAAGCTTCACGGTGCGGAAACCCTTGTAGCGGATGTTGCAGAGGAGGTCGAGCTGTCGTCCCGTGAGGACGGGATGGGGAAGGCGCACCATTTTGCAGTGGCTTTCGCTCGGGGTGAGGATGTTCATGCCCACGGCACCGATGTATTCCGTGAGCGACATGACGAGTTCCTCGCGGATGGGGTCGATGGCCGGGTTGGTAACCTGTGCAAACTGCTGGCGGAAGTAGCCCCAGAGGAGTTGCGGACGGTCGGAGAGCACGGCGGGCGGCGTGTCGTTGCCCATAGAGGCAATGGGCTCGCTGCCGTTGGTACACATGGGCACGAGGGTACGCTCGATGTCTTCGCGAGTGAAGTCGAAGAGGCGGAGCTTCACGTCGAAGTCGGCCACGGCATTGTCCACCTTGCGGCCGCTCTTGAGCGCATCGAGTTCGATGCGGTTGGTGGAGAGCCACTGGCGGTAGGGCTTGTCCTTGGCGAGCTGTTCCTTGAGTTCGCCGTCGTAGTAGATGCGGCCCTCCTGGGTGTCGACGAGGAGAATCTTGCCCGGCTGGAGGCGTCCCTTTTCCTTGATGTCCGAAGCCTCGAAACCGATGACGCCTGCTTCGGAGGCAACAACGATGTGGTCCTGTTTCGTGATGAGGTAGCGTGCGGGGCGCAGGCCGTTGCGGTCGAGCATACCGCCCGCAAAGCGTCCGTCGCTGAAGAGGAGGGCGGCCGGGCCGTCCCAGGGCTCCATGAGGATGGAGTGGTATTCGTAGAAGGCCTTGAGGTCTTCGGAGATGGGGTTCTTGTCGTTGAAACTTTCGGGCACGAGCATCGCCATGGCGTGGGGCAG
>CALZMA010000096.1 GCA_945788445.1 uncultured Bacteroidales bacterium
GAGCACAACCTTGCCAAGGTTGGGGTCGCGAGTTCGAGTCTCGTTTTCCGCTCTTAGGTCGCTCGAATGGTGGAATGGTAGACACGAAGGACTTAAAATCCTTTGGCCAGTGATGGCCGTGCGAGTTCGAGTCTCGCTTCGAGCACAAAGATTTAGCGCAGCAGGTTCATCTGAACCGGCTGCGTTTTTTTATGCACAAAAAACCGCCCCGCTGCTGGCCGAAGCCAGGCGGGGCGGTTTTGTCTGTGGATGCTATCGGTTCAGGAACTGGTAGACGATGGGGAGAACCTCGCCGTCGTAGTCGGCCGTGAAGCCCATCATCGCCCCCAGCTCGCCGAGGTTGGCCGCATTGAAGCCGTGCGACGCGCCCTCGATGATGTGGAGCTTCGCGTCGGGGTAGAGTTCCGCCGCCTTCTGGGAATTGCTCACCGGCACGATGAAGTCCTTCGAGCCGTGCAGGATGACCACGGGCCGCGCGTAGGTGCCGATGTGGCTCCACACGTCGAAGTCCTTCAGACTCTCTATGAAAGCCTCGCTCATGCTGAACATATCGCCCATACCGCCCAGGTTGCCCCAGCTGCCGCCCAGGTTGCCCCAGCTGCCGCCGCCCAGGTAGTCGCCGAACTGGCGGATGAGGTCGGGCATGTTGAAGGCAGGATAGAAGAGCACGAGGCCGCGCACCCGGTCGGCACAGTCCTCGGCCGCAAGGGCCGAAACGAGGCCGCCCTGGCTGGAGCCGAGCAGATAGACGCTGTCGGCATCCACGCAGTCGAACTTACGCACCTGGTCCAGCACGGCCTTGAGGTCGTCCACCTCGGTGAAGACCGTCATGCTGTCGGTGCTGCCGTCGCTCCGGCTGTCCGCGCTGCCGCCGCAGAAGTCGAAGCAGTAAGCCACCAGGCCCTTCTCGGCCAGGGCCTTGGCATAGCCCTTCATGGCGGCGTGGGTGAGCATCGCGCTGTGCGAGAGGATGACAGCCGGGGCGCGATGGCCCGGGGCCACCTTCTTGTAGAGCATGCCGTAGATGCGCTGGCCGTCGCGGTTGCACCAGACTTCGGCACTGTCGAGCACGGCCACGGCCGTAGAGTCGGCGCCGGGCGTCGAAGTGGAGTCGGCGGGCGTTTCGTCGGTGGGGGGAACTACTTCGGGCGCACCGTCGTCGTCGGAGCACGCCGTGAAGGAAGCGGTGCTAAGCAGGGAGAGCGCCGCCACGCAGAAGATGGAGGAGAGAAAACGTTTCATGGTTTTGCAGTTGATGTGTTGAAAAACACGGGGTCCGGGTCCGCGCCGCACAAGCCTTCGGGCTGCGGCACCGCCGCCCCGCGGGAGAAGCCGTCCAAGTCCAACCGGACGGCCGATGATGCAACAAGAAAATCTCCCGCCCTCGGGTAAAGGACGGGAGTCTGTATTTACTTCACGTTGCCCACCTTGATGAGGTACTCGGCAATCTGCACGGCGTTCAGGGCGGCACCCTTGCGGATCTGGTCGCTCACGAGCCAGATGGTCAGGCCGTTGGGGTTGGCGAGGTCCTGCCGCACGCGGCCCACATAGACGGGGTCCTTACCTGCGAGGAAGAGCGGCATGGGGTATTCCTTCTCTGCGGGATTGTCCATGAGCACCAGTCCTTCCCCTTCGGCGATGGCCTTGCGGGCGTCCTCCACGCTCACGTGCTCCTCGGTCTCGAGCCAGATGGCTTCGGAGTGGCTGCGGAGCGAAGGCACGCGCACGCAGGTGGCCGAGGTGAGGCAGTCGGTGTGCATGATTTTCTTGGTCTCGTAATACATCTTCATTTCCTCCTTCGTGTACCCGTTGTCCTGGAACACGTCGATTTGGGGAATGACATTGAAGGCGAGCTGGTAGGCAAACTTGTTTACCGTCACGGGTTCGCCGGCCAGGGCCTGCCGGTACTGCTCCATGAGTTCGTCCATGGCGGCCTGTCCGGCACCGCTGGCGGCCTGGTACGAGGCCACGTGGACGCTCTTGATGTGGCTCAGCTTCTCGATGGCCTGAAGGGCCACTACCATCATGATGGTGGTGCAGTTGGGGTTGGCAATGATGCCCCGCGGACGGTCGAGCGCGTCCGCGGCGTTGCATTCGGGCACCACGAGGGGCACATCGTTGTCCATGCGGAAGGCCGAGGAGTTGTCGATCATCACGGCGCCGAACTTGGTGATGTCGGCGGCAAACTCCTTCGACGTGCCTGCGCCGGCCGAAGTGAAAGCGATGTCCACGTCCTTGAAGTCGTCGTTGTGCTGGAGCTCCTTCACGGTGTATTCCTTGCCACGGAAGGTATATTTGGTGCCTGCGCTTCGCTTGGAGCCGAAGAGCAGGAGGTTGTCGATGGGAAAATCGCGCTCGGCCAGCACGCGCAGAAATTCTTGGCCTACGGCGCCACTGGCGCCAACGATTGCTACATTCATGTGGAATAAAATGAGGTTTAGTTCGTTCGTGCTGGCCTTTTGCTTCTGCTTCATTGCTTTTGCGTGGCAAATAGTCAGCCATTTTCCGCCGCAAAAGTACGATTATTTTTGTCTAATCTTTCTCTCGCCACACAAATTATAGACGAAAGCCGCACAGTTTGACGCTTTTTTCGCAATTTTGCCCCCGAAAAACAAACTCCGCCTTGCAGTATTAACCCAAAACCCCGCGCCCGTGCCAATCACCGACCCCACATGGATTTTCTTCACCGTGCTGGCCATCATCCTCTTTGCGCCGATGATGCTGGAGCGCCTCCACATCCCTTCGATTGTGGGCATGATTTTCGCGGGCATACTCATCGGCCCCCACGGCTTCGGCGTGCTCGAGCGCGACGGGAGCTTTGAGCTCTTCGGCAAGGTGGGGCTCTACTACATCATGTTTCTCGCCAGCCTCGAGATGGACCTGCAGAACGTGCAGCGCATCAAGGGGCGCGCCCTCGTGCTGGGCCTTCTGGGCTTCGTCATCCCCATGTGTCTCGGCGTGGCCGTCAACACGCTCTTCCTCGGTTTCGGCATCGCCGCGGCGGTGCTGATGGCCGCCATGTACGCTTCCCACACCCTCATCTCCTACCCCATCGTCCTGCGCTACGGCCTTTCGCGCCTCAACAGCGTGAGCATCGCCGTGGGCGGCACCATCGTGGCCGACACGCTCACCCTCCTCGTCCTGGCCGTGGTGGGCGGCACGTTCAAGGAGAGCTCCACCGGCCTCGACTGGCTCTGGCTCGTGGGCAAGGTAGTCCTGCTCGGACTCCTTATTATATATACGTTCCCGCCCCTGGGCCGCTGGTTCTTCCGCCGCTACGACGAGGGCGTGGTCCAGTACGTGTTTGTCCTCGTCCTGGTCTTCCTCGGCGCGGGCCTCATGGAGCTGGTCGGCATGGAGGGCATCCTCGGTGCCTTCCTCGTGGGCATCGTCCTGAACCGCCTCATCCCGCCCACCTCGCCGCTCATGAGCCACATCGAGTTTGTGGGCAACGCGCTCTTCATCCCCTATTTCCTCATCGGCGTGGGCATGATTATCAACGTCGGCGCCCTCTTCAGCCACGAAGGGGCCATGCTGCTGGCGGGCGTGATGGTCGTGCTCGGCCTCGTCAGCAAGTGGCTCGCCGCGTGGGCCACGCAGAAGCTCTTCCGCATGTCGGCCCTCGAGCGCAACCTCATGTTCGGCCTCACCGGGGCCCGCGCCGCCGCCACGCTGGCCGTGGTGCTCGTGGGCTACCGCATCATCCTCCCCGACGGCACCCACCTGCTCGGAGAGGACGTGCTCAACGGCGCCATGATGCTTATCCTCGCCACCTGCGTGGTAAGCTCGCTCGTCACCGAGCGCACGGCCCGCACCCTCGCCATCGCGCGCAACACGCAGGCCGAGGCGGCGGAGGACAAGCCCGACTCGATGGACCGCATCCTACTCGCGCTCAACAACCCCGAGACGATGACGTCCCTCGTGAACCTCTCGCTCATGCTGCGCACGCCCCACACGGCAGCACCCATCATGGCGCTCAACGTGGTGCTCGAAAACGACCCCGCCGCCCGCCAGCAGGGACTCGAACTCCTCGACAAGGCCACCCGCATGGCAGCCGCGGCCAACGTGCGCATACAGACGCACAGCCGGTGGTCGGTGAACGTGGTCAGCGGCATCTCCCACACCATCAAGGAAAACGCCGTGTCGGACCTCGTCATCGGTCTGCACCAGAAGGCGAAGCTCACGGACTCGTTCTACGGCAAACTGAGCACGGACCTCCTCGCCGCCATCGAGCGGCAGATAATCATCTACCGCGCCACCATACCGCTCAACACCGTGCGCCACCTCCGCGTGCTCCTGCCCCGCAAGGCGGAGTTCGAGCCGGGCTTTGCCCACGCCATGCACCGCGTGTCGCTCCTCGCCACGCAGATATGCTGCGGCATAGACGTGTACAGCGGAAAAGAGACCCTTGCGGCCCTCCGCCGCCACTGGGACACGCGCAACCTGGGCCTCACGGTCTTCTACCGCGAATACGTTTCCTGGGCCGACTTCCTGCCCCTGGCCCACGACTCCCGCCCCGACGACCTCGTGGTCTTTGTCTGCGCCCGCCGCGGCACCATCTCGCACCACAGCTACATGGACCGCTTGCCGGACCAAATCGAACGCTACTTCTCGGCCCGCGGCGTACTCCTCCTCTACCCTGCCCAGCCCGCAGCCGAGGCGCTGAGCACGTCCACCATCCGCTCGGGCCTCCCGCTGAAGGTGAGATAGGCCGGCCGGAGCGGCACAACGCGCATTTTCCTCCTTCCTTTCCATGGCGAGAACCGCGGTTCCCGCCATTTTTTCGTCCCGTGCCCCCTGCTGTCCGACCGTTCCGCTGCCCCGTCCGGCCCACGGGCCT
>CALZMA010000097.1 GCA_945788445.1 uncultured Bacteroidales bacterium
CAACACGACGGGGGCCTTGAGGCTTTCGCCGGGAATGACTTCCTTCACGTCGAGATAGAAGCAGCGGTCGGAGAAGGGGTCGAAAACGTATTCCATACGCTGCTCTTCGTCCTCGATGAACTCGGAAAGGCGGACTTCGTCCATAACGAAGATGTCCTCGTCGGCACTGCCTGCGCCCATGTCCTCGCGGGTAATCTGCTGCTGGCGCTCCCACTCTTCGTCGCAGAGGTAGAAGGAGGTCATCTGGTCGTCGGGGTAGCCGCAGGACTGGAGGATGATGCTGTTGAGCTCAAGGAAGGTGGCTTCGCTGTCGATTTTGATTTCGCGGAGGAAGCCGTCCACTTCGTCGGAGATGAATTTGATTCGGTATAGCATGGCGTGGATGGACTGGGTGATGGTTGGGAATGTGGAGTGCTACTTGATGATGCCTCGCTTGGACTGTGTCACGAAGTCGAGGATGTAGTTGATTTCCGGGATTTGGGGAAGCGTTTCGCGGATTTCCTGCAGGCACTCTTCGCGCAACTTGCCGCGCTGGTAGAGGAGGCGGTAGGCATTGTGGATATGGTCGATGACTTCGGCAGAGAAGCCGCGGCGACGCAGGCCGACAATGTTGAGTCCGCAATAGGCCACGGGTTCGCGGGCGGCCATGGTGAAGGGGGGCACGTCCTGACCGGTGCGGGTGCCGCCGCCTACCATCACGTAGCTGCCGATGTGGCAGAACTGGTGGATGAGCACGGAGGCGGAGATGATGGCAAAGTCGTCGATGACCACTTCGCCGGCAATCTTGGTGGCGTTGCCGATGATGCAGCCATTACCTACCACTACGTCGTGGGCTACGTGCATGCCTTCCATCAGGAGGTTGTTGGAACCTACCACGGTCTTTCCCTTGGCAGCGGTGCCTCGGTTGATGGTTACATTTTCGCGGATGACGTTGTTGTCGCCTATCTCGGCCGTAGTCTCTTCGCCCTTGAACTTGAGGTCCTGGGGAATGGCACCGATGACGGCACCGGGGAAGAGCGTGTTGCCACGGCCCATGCGTGTGCCGGGGAGAAGGGTGACGCTGTTCATGAGGCGGTTGCCTTCGCCGATGACGACGTCTTTGTCGATGAAGCAGAAGGGGCCTATTTCGCAACCCTCACCAATCTGGGCTTCGGGGTGGACGTATGCTAAAGGACTAATCATGATCGTGAAATGGGGTTTGCACGCGCCGCAGGCTGTCCGGCAGCAGGGGAAATGGCGGTCGCCGTAGCGGGAAAGGGCGCGGGGGTTATTTATTCTTCGTTATCTGTGCAGTGAAGGTGGCTTCCATGACGATGGTTTCGCCGACAAAAGCAAAGCCGTGCATGGAGGAGATGCCGTGGCGGATGGGGGCCATGAGCTCAACGCGGAAGATGAGGGTGTCGCCGGGAACTACTTTCTTGCGGAACTTGACGTCGTTGATGCGGAGGAAGTAGGTGCTCCAGCGCTCGGGCTCTTCGACGGAGTTGAGGACGAGGAGGCCGCCGGCCTGGGCCATGGCTTCAATCTGAAGCACGCCGGGCATCACGGGCTCTTGGGGGAAATGGCCCTGGAAGAAGGCCTCGTTGGAGGTGACGTTCTTCACGGCCACGATGTAGTTGGAGCCGGTCTCGACTACCTTGTCCACGAGCTGCATGGGATAGCGGTGGGGAAGGAGTTCGCGGATGCGGTTCACATCCATGAGGGGCTCGCTGTTGGGGTCGTAGTTGGGGGCCTGCACCTCGTACTTGCGGATTTCGCGGCGCATCTGGCGGGCGAACTTGTTGTTGATGGTGTGGCCGGGACGGGTGGCGATGATGCGGCCCTTGATGGGACGGCCGATGAGGGCCATATCGCCGATGATGTCGAGGAGCTTGTGGCGGGCAGGCTCGTTTTGCCAAGCCAGGGGGCGGCGGTTGAGGTAGCCGAGCTTGGTGGCGTCGCGGTGCTCTACGTGGAGATGGTCGGCGAGGCTGTCGAGGCTTTCCTGCGAAATCTGGCGTTCGTAGATGACGATGGCGTTGTCGAGGTCGCCGCCCTTGATGAGGCCGGCCTGGAGCAAGGGCTCAATTTCGCGTACAAAGACAAAGGTGCGGGCACAGGCGATTTCTTCGGCAAAGTCCTGCATGTTGTCGAGCGTGGCGAACTGGCTGTTGATGAACTGCGAGTCGAAAGAAATCATGCAGGTGATGGAGAACTGCTCGTCGGGGAGAATGATGATGGACGAGCCGGTTGCTTCATCGCGGAACTCTACTTTCTTCTTGATGACGTAGTAGTCCTTCGGTGCGTTCTGCTCCACTACCCCAACGCGGCGGATGTTTTCGACATAGATAATGGAACTGCCGTCGAGGATAGGAAATTCGGGACCGTTCACCTGGATGAGGCAGTTGTCGATGCCCATGGCGTAGAGGGCGGCCATGGCGTGCTCGATGGTGCTGCAACGGGCCTCGCCCTTGGCCACTACGGTGCCGCGCGAAGTGTCGACAACGTTTTCGGCGATGGCTTCGATGACGGGTTCGCCTTCGAGGTCGATGCGCTGTATCTTGTAGCCGTGGTTCTCGGGTGCGGGATTGAAAGTTATGGTGAGGCTAAGGCCTGTATGAAGTCCTTTTCCAAAAAGGGAAAAGCTACCTGCCAGTGTTCTTTGTTTCAACATAAATAGGATTGGAGGTTATAATTTGCTTTTCAGTGCTTCAACCTCTTTCTTCAGTCGGTTGAGCTCGTTCTGCATTTCGGGGAGATACTTGAAGACTACGCTGGAACGCATGAAGTTCTTGGCATCGATGGCGGGGGAACCCTGGATGGTGACGTTGCCCTTGCGGATGCTGCCTGCGATGCCGGCCTGGGCACCGGAGAGGACGCGGTCGCCGATGACGGCATGGCCGGCAATGCCGACCTGACCGCCGAACATGCACCACTCGCCTATCTTCGTGGAACCGGCCACGCCGACTTGGGCGGACATGACCGTGTGGGAACCCACCTCGCAGTTGTGGGCAACCTGCACGAGGTTGTCGAGCTTCACGCCGCGGTGGATAAGGGTCGTGCCCATGGTGGAACGGTCTACGCAGGTGTTGGCACCGATTTCCACGTCGTCTTCAATCGTTACAATACCGATTTGGGGAATTTTTTCGTAGCCGTCAGCGGCGGGAGCAAAGCCAAAACCGTCGGCACCGATGACTGCACCGGAATGGAGGGTGACGCGGTTGCCCAGCTTGCAGCCGTAGTAAACGGTAGCATGGGGGTAGAGAATGCAGTCTTCACCGATGGTCGCACCTTCCTCCACGACGGCAGAAGGATAAATCTGCGTGCCGCGGCCGATTTCCACGCCATCGCCCACGTAGGCAAAGGGACCTACGTAGACATCCTCGCCCAACTTGGCGCTCTCGGCAACAAAAGCCAAAGCGTGGACACCCTTGCGCTTCTGCATGGTGCTCTGGTAGAGCGTCAGGAGGCGGGCAATACACTCGTAGGCGTTGTCGACACGCACGAGGGTGGCCTTGACTTCCTGCTCGAGCTGGAAGTCTTTATTGACCAAAACGATGGAGGACTCGGTCGTGTAGAGGTAATGTGCGTAGTGGGGGTTGGCAAGGAAAGAGATGGCGCCGGGAACGCCTTCTTCTATTTTGGCAAAGGTGGATACCTTGGCTTCGGGGTTGCCTTCAACGGTTCCGCCTAAGTATTCGGCTATCTGTTTTGCTGAAAATTCCATTCTTTAATATCTTTTAAGTGGCGCAAATATCGTAAAATAATCTATATGCTCCAAGTAGATACTTGATTTTTAGACAGTTTCACCGTGGGAGTAGCTTCAGCGGGAACAAACATTGCTAAACGCGGACGTAAGCGGACGTGCGGGAAATCGGGAAAAAGGTAAGCAAAAGGCGGCTTTTGGCTTCTTTGGAAGCAAAAACAAAAAGAGTGTGTCTACAGACGGCTGGGGGCCGTGCCGTAGACACACTCGTGAATTGATTATCCTCTAACGATTAGTATACGGGGCTTGCCACGTACCAGTTCTCGGGATTGAGAAGCGTTGAATAGAGGGTGTTGTTCATCTGGGTTACCTGCTCGAAGGGTGCGTAGGGCATATCGCGGCGGGCAATCTTCCAGGCGAGCCATGCCGTACCGAAGCCGGAGTTGGCAACGTTCTTGTGGCGGGCAATGCGGATGAGGTCGAACATACGCGTGCCTTCGTAAGCGAGTTCCAAAGCCATTTCGTCGGCGATGATCGACTCTACGGCATCGATTTCAGCTTGGTTGGCTGCTGCGGGAGCAACAGGTTCGATTTCCGTGTAGTCGGAGCGGTCGGGCTCGGTCGTGCCACCATCACTGCCTGTTGTACCTTCTTCACGGGCAACCTTGTGGAACGCGGGCTCGGGGGTGTCGGTAACACTCAGACCAAGAGCAACATAGAGGGCTGCTTCGTTGCTGATACGTTCGGGAACTACGCGGTCGTAGCTGAAGATCGAGTCGGCAATGTTCGACGTACCGCAACCGAGCTCGTGGATACCACTGTTGGACCACATGTTGCTGCTGAAGTCGAGGTACTCTTCGTAGCGCGGGTCGGCCTCTGCGCGGCGGAGTTCGTCTACGCCCACATAGTTCGTGGCGTTTTCAACAATAGCGCTGTCGAGGTAGAATACCGTCTGCTTGGTCTTGTTCACGTCGTCGTAGCGTACAGAGTCGGCGATGGTGGGCATCTTCTCGAAGTCGATACCGTCGCGGAGGATGGTGAAGGCGAGGCGGGGATAGCCGGCGCGGTTGATGGCCTCGGCATAGCGGAGGTAAACCTGCGTGAGGCGGTAGATGGAACGGTAGTACTTGAAGTTGGGGTTACCG
>CALZMA010000098.1 GCA_945788445.1 uncultured Bacteroidales bacterium
GGCGCAATGCCTGCTCCACGAGCGCATCAGCCTCGGCCACGTGGCCCGCGGCGAGTAGGTAGCGCACGCGGAGGGCCTCGAGGAGCGGGCGGTCGGCGGCAGAAGCGGCCAGCAGGCGTTCGGCCTCCTCCATGTAGCGGCGTGCCCGTGCGGTGTCGGCCCGCTCCAAGTAGAGGTTGGCGATGTTGAGCGCACACCCGCCGCGGAAGGCTGAATTTTGCTCCTTTTTATCGATGAAAGCGTAGATTTTGAGGTATTCGTCCAAGGCGCGGTCATACTGTCGGTCGAGCATGTAGACCCCCGCGCGGTTGCTGCGGATGCTGAGCAGCTGCCGTCGTCCGAGGTCGCGCTCGGCCACGCCCTCCGCCTTGTCGAAAAAGGCCAAGGCATCGGCATAGTTGAACTGCTCAGCCTGGTTGATGCCTAAGTTCGTCAGCGTCCAGAACATCATCTTGGGCGAAGCGAGGCTGTCGGCGAGGTGGAAGGCCGCAAACAGGTAGCGGTCGGACAACGGATAGTTGCCCTGCACCGAAGCTGCCGCAGCCTGGCGCACCAGCTGCTCCACCCGCGCCGAATCGGCGGAGGCGGCACGAAGCGGCAGGATTTGCCACACAGAAAGGAGGAGAAATATGTAGCGCCACATAAAGTTGGATTTAGGAACTGCCGCGGACAAGGCTGCCCGGGCGGCACAAGGGGTTTGACAGGAAGGGAAGGGCTATTCGGAGGCGGGAACTTCAGCCTCGGCCCTGAGCTGGCCTATCGCAGCCACCTGCGCTTCGAAGCGTTCGCGGTCGAGGGCCTTGGCGCGCACGGCACTGCGGTGGTTGTAGATGGTCTGCGGGGAAAGGAAAAGGAGGGTGGCCATCTTGGAACTGTCGGTGATGCCCATGCGCAGGAGGGCGAAGATGCGCAGCTCGGTGTTGAGGAGTTCGCCGCGGCGCGGCACAATCCGGGCATCATCGCGGAGCAAACGGTTGAACTGCTCGATGAAATCGGGGTAAAGTTTGAGAAACGAGGCGTCGAAGTGCTGGAAAAACTCCCGGGCATCGTTCTCGCTCAAGCGGGCCACCTGGGTCAGCTTGAGGAGTTCTTCGGCCTGCCCCGCCTTCACCTTGCGCCCGACGAGGGTCTGGAACTGCCGGAGCTTGGCGATGTAGGCCGCGCAGAGGTCCATGAAGAGCGTGACGTAGCGCTCGCGGAGCAGGCTGGTCTCGGAGAGGGCATGGTTGAGGGTGTGGAGGCGCTCGTTCTGCCGCAGCGAGGCTTCGCGGGCGGCACGTACCTGGCGGATTTGGCGAACTATCAGCACGACAGCCGCAAGCAAGCCCACGAGGAGAAGGCTGATGAGGAGCAAGGCCCAGCGCAGGAGGCTGTTTTGCCGCTCGTTTTCCTGTTGGTAGGAGAGTGCGATGTCGGGAAACTTGCGGGAGATTTCGAGGAGGCGCAGGCGGTTGTTGTAGAAGGCCGCGTCCTCGAGCGCGAAGTTGAGATAGCGGTTGGCCCGTGCGGTTTCGTTCTCGTGTTGGCGGTAGATGTGGAGTGCCAGCTGCTGCAGGGCGAGGTTTTCCTTGAGCGGGCAGGACTGGTCGGAGATGGCGGCGAGCATGAGGTAGCGCTCGTAGTCCTCCCAGCGGCCGAAGCGCTCGCTCACCATGGCCAGGCCATAGGTACACATGGCGTAGAGGCGGACGTCGACGGGCTGCCCCTCGAGGGCCTTGCGGTAGCAGGTTTCGGCCTCGGCATAGCGTCCCAGCCGGTAGTAGTTTTCCGCCTGCCAATAGGCATGAAAGGGCGACGAGGGCGGCAGGACTTGGATGAGGGAGTCCTGGTAGGCCATTTCCTTCTTGTAATAGGCGGGGGCGTAGACATTGTCGCCGGAATATTCGGCCCACATGCTGTAGACCCACTCGAAGGCGGCGTAGTAGCTCACGCGCTGGTCGGCCGGCAGGCTGTCGCGCCTGACCCCGCGGAGGGTGAGCTCGGCCTCGCGGAAGTAGCCGCCCGTGGCGAGGAGGTAGGCGCGCTGGATGGCGGCCAGTGACTTCCACGCTCCCCTACCCTCCTGTTCGGCGAGGAGGGCGATGCGGTCGACGTAGTGCATGGCGGAGTCGAAGCGGTAGGTGTAGTACTCGCGGTAGACGGCGACGCAGAGGTCGAACTGCCGCTCCGCGGGGATGCGGTCGGAGAGCTGCGCCTTCAGGCTGTCGATGCGGCGCTCTTTCTGCTGGCTGAACTGGGGGCGGCGCCCGAGGGCCTCTTCGAGCTGCTTGCGCACGTCGGAGAGGGACTGGGCCTTGGAGGGCCGGGCACCCACGGCCATGCAAAGGAGGAGAAGAGAGAGGATACGGACCATGGAAGTAGATTTGAAGCGGGGGCAAAGGTAACCAATAATTCTACCTGAACACCTACCCGGGGAGGTTGTTTTAGTCTGTATTCCAATATTTTTCCATTTCGGGCCGTCTACTTGCAGCCTACTTGCCGCCTACCGCCTCTTGACAAGGGGGCGGGCGAGGCCGTAGATTTGCCGCCGAAATCTAATACCGTTCACTATGAGCCAAAGAAATTTCATGCTTACGGCCATCGGTACTATGGTGGCCTTGGGAGCCTGGGCTTCAACGCCCGCCCCCGTTGAACTGGGCGACACGCTCACAAAAAAGAAAAAGGGCGAGGAGCGCAACGTGATGCTCAACGCCTCGGACGCGAACAAACCGCGCGAAATACAAATCGGTTTGCCCTCGGAGGACGTGAATGTCTACGAGAACGGCCTGCCCGCCGTCTACTCCTCGTCGGTCCACAAACTGGCGGCCCACTGGCGCAGCGACGCGAGCCTGGGCGAAGTGGGACTGATGACGCCTTCGGAGTCGGCCATCCTCACGGGCAACGTGGCCTACTCGGTCAATTCGTTCTCCAACCTGGGGCAAAAGGACTTCCGCGGGGTGCTGAACTACAAGACGAACCACTTCGGCTGGCAAAACTTCGACCTGAACGTTTCGGGCGGCATCGGCGACAAGTGGCTCTACACGGCGAGCATGTACCAGAACTTCGACCCCGGCAGCTTCGACCCGCAGTTTACGGACTACAGCGACCGCACGCAGCTCTACCACGCGGGACTGACCCGGCTCTTCGACAAGGGCAAGCTGACGCTGAAGTATAAGTTCTCGAAAAGCCAGGCGCTCGGCTCGATGGTCAATGCGGCCCCCTTTATCTACGTGGGCGACGGTAGCGTGAAGGAACTGGCGGGCTTCAAGCTCGGCACGTCGAGCTACGCGCCGGCCGGAGGTACCTTTACCTACATGGACATCCTCGACGGGAAGATGAAGACGGGACGCTTCGGTGACTTCACGGGCAACAAGGCCCACGAGCTGGCACTGCTCTACGACTACCGCTTCGCGGACGGCACGGAATGGTCGCTCCACGCCAAGTATATGAACGCGCCCGAGGCGAACTACGTGGACTTCGGCGGCAGCACCATCAGCCGGGCCACCGCGGCCGACAACCTGCTCCTGGAAAACGGCTCGGCCTACGAGGGACTCGTGGAGGGACGGCGCACCTGGCTCCACTTCGGCAAGGTGCAGAACGCGCTCCTCACCACGGAACTCAAAAAGCAGATGGGCAACCACGGGGTGCGGCTCGGACTGAACGAATGGTTCTACCACCTCGACTACCACTCCTCTTCCTTCCAATGGACGGCCACCGCCACGGAAACGCCCGAGATACTGACCCGCACGGATGGCACGGAAAGCAGCAAATACCGCGGTTTCAACGAACTGAGCCCGGAATACACGAAGGGCTACGAGAACAAGCTGGCGCTCTACTTCACCGACAACTGGCAGGTGACCCCGAAGTTCCGGCTGCTCTACGGCGGACGCCTCGAATACTACCGGATGAGTGCGGACCAAATCCCCTACGCCCGGTACGCGGGCTTCCACATCGGCGACACGCACACCTACACCGACAGCGAAGGCAACACGCAGACGGTGACCATCGAACCGCACCGCGTGGTGAAGGACAAGCTCAACTATGCGGCTACCGTGCAGGCCACGTATAACCTGACCCGACAGTTCGGACTGACCGCCGACGCTACCGTGGCTACGCGTTTTCCCAAAATCAGCGACTATGCGGGCACCGGACCTACCGAAGCGCAATACAAACGGGTGAGCATACCGCTCCTGCGCGGAGGTGTGTTCTTCAAGAACAACTGGATCGACGTGACTTCGATGATCACGTATATCTCCAAGACGAACAACATTGACCAACAGAACGTGACGAAGCCGGGAACGACGCAGTCGAAAACCACGCTGCTCATCTACAACATCCAGACCTTGGGCTGGACCACTTCGGCCGAGATTGACCCCTTCAAGGGCTTTCACCTCCACGCGCTCTTCACGTACCAGAAACCGACTTACGACAACTATTTCATCAAATCGCCCTTCGAAGGGGTGCCCGACCTGAACGCGAACGGCAACATCGTGAAGGAAATTCCGCAAATTCTGGCCGAAATCGACCCGAGCTACCAAATCACGCCCGACCTGCGCCTCTGGCTGAGCTTCCGCTACTTCGGCAAGACCTACGCGAACCTCACGGACGCACTCTACTTCAAGGGACGCTGGGAAACCTTCGGCGGCGTGAACTGGACGGTGAACAAGCACCTCACGCTCGGCGCTTCGGTCGTGAACTTCCTGAACCAGAAGGGAGCCAGCGGCACCATCAACGGTACGGAACTGCTCGGCAAGGAAGAGGCCGCCAAATACAACAACTACACGATGAGCGGCAACTACCTCCGCCCCTTCACCTTCGAACTCAGCGCAAGCATCAAATTCTAAC
>CALZMA010000099.1 GCA_945788445.1 uncultured Bacteroidales bacterium
GGTGGCCTCGGCCAGTTTGCCCTTCTCCCAGCGGATGTCCACGCCGAAGTTGCCGCGGGCGCGGAGGCCGCTGATGTGGCCGCTGGCCCAGGCGTCGGGGAGCGAGGGGAGCAGGTCGATGCAGCCCGCATGGCTCTGGAGCAGCATCTCCGTCACGCCCGCCGTGCCGCCGAAGTTGCCGTCGATCTGGAAGGGCGGGTGTACGTCCCAGAGGTTGTCGGCCGTGCCGTTCTTGAGGAGGTTGCCGAAGAGCAGGTACGAGTGGTTGCCGTCGTGGAGGCGTGCCCACTGGTTCAGTTTCCAGCCCATGCTCCAGCCCGTGGCGCCGTCGCCGCGGTGTTCGAGCACCACGCGCGAGGCCTTGGCCAGTTCGGGCGTGGTCAGCGGCGAGATGGAGTGGCCCGGGTGGAGTCCGAAGAGGTGGTTCACGTGGCGGTGCTCGTCCTTCGGGTCGTCGATGTCGCGGCTCCACTCCATGAGCTGTCCGTAGCGGCCGATGCTGTAGGGCGCGAGCTTGTCGAGGATGTGCTGCCAGCGCACCACGTCGGCATAGTCCGTCTGGAGGGCGCGGGCCGCGTCGATGCAGTCGAGGAGGATTTCGCGCACCACGGCGTGGGTAAACGTGGTGCCCTCGTCCACCGGTCCGTGTTCGGGCGAGGTGGAGGGGGCGGCCGTCAGCGTGCCGTCGGGCTTCTGCCAGAGGAAGTCCTCGCAGAAGAGGGCACAGCCCTTCATGAGGGGGTAGGCCGTCCGGCGCAGGAAGTCGAGGTCGCGCGTGTAGTCGTAGTAGTCCCAGAGGTGGGTGGCGAGCCACGAGGCCGCCATCGGGTTGTAGTTCCACGACATGTCGGCCCCTTCGAGCGGTGCCGTGAAGCCGAAGATGTTGGCCGAGATGCCGGCCGCCCAGCCGCGGGCACCCCAGTAAGCCTTGGCCGTGCGTTCGCCGGGCTTCTCCAGGAGGCGGATGAAGTCCGTGAGCGGTTCGGCACACTCCGCGAGGTTGGTGCAGAGGGCGGGCCAGTAGTTCATCTGGAGGTTAATGTTGTTGTGGTAGTCCACGCGCCAGGGTCCGTCCACGTTGTTGTGCCACATGCCCTGCAGGTTGGCGGGCAGGTTGCCCGGGCGGGACGAGGCGATGAGGAGGTAGCGGCCAAACTGGTAGTAGAGCGTTTCGAGCCCTTGGTCGGCCTGTCCCTTGCGGTAGCTGGCGAGGCGTTCGTTGGTCGGCGCGGACGACGACGGGCCGTCGAGCGCAAACTCCACGCGGTTGAAGAGGGAGGCGTAGTCCTTGAGGTGGGCGCGGAAGAGTCGGTCGTAGCCCTGCTTGGCAGCCGCCGAGAGCCACGCGGCCGTGGTGGCGTCGGGGTCGGTGCCCACGTATGCCTTCGGGTCGTTGAAGTCGGGGTTGTAGTTGGGCTTGTAGTCGGTGTCGGCCGTGAGCAGGATGACCACTTCGTCCGCACCGTCCACGCAGAGCTTGCCGTCGCGGCAGGCCACCCGGCCTCCCTTCGCGATGGCCTGGAGGCGCACGGTGTAGCGGAGGTGGTTGTTGTCCAGTTCGCCGCGGTAGGTGAGTCGGCCCTCGCCTTCGTCGGTAAACTTGCCCTCACCCACGGGCGAGGGGTTGTAGGTGATTTGCAGGTTTTGCTTTCCGGGCTGCGAGGCCGCGAAGCGCACGGCCATCACGTTGGCCGGGTAGGAGACGAAGGTGCTGCGTTCGTAGCGCACGCCGTCGGCCGTGGCGAAGCTGACCTTGGCGTAGGCCGAGTCGAGCGAGAGTGCGCGGCGGTAGTCGCGGGTGTTGCTCTCGTCGATGCCCGTGGCCACGAGGAGTTCGCCCATGGTGGTGTAGGAGCCGAAGCGGAATTGGGGTTCGCCCGTGGCCTCGTAGGGCACGGTGCTGTTGAAGTTTTGGGAGGTGAGAATGGCGGCCTTGTTCCAGTCGCCGTCGGTGAAGGCTTGCCGTATTTCGGGGAGGAGGTGTGCCGACTCCTTGTTTTGTGCCCAATAGTCGGCGGGGCCTTTGGCCGTGTTGGGTCCGCCTCGCCAGAGGGTCTTTTCGTTGAGCGTGAAGCGTTCGGTTTCGATGCTGCCCATCACGTTGCAGCCGATGCTGCCGTTGCCGAGGGGCAGGGAGCGCTGTTCCCATTCGGCGTCGACGTTCCAGTTCATGCCGCCGGCGGCGATGGGCTTGGTCTTTCCCCGTTCGGCTTCGGGAATGCCCTGCCACCAGCAGGATTGGCCTTTCAGCGAGGTAGGCTGGTTGAACCACACCACGTTTTGCGCCGTACACGTCCAGGAGGCGAGTGCCAGGCAGGAGGTCAGGAAGAGATGTTTCATGAGATTGGTATGTTTTAAGGTTTTTGTAGTCGGGTAATTCGTTGCGGATGTCGTTGTAGAGGGGCGGGCCGAACGGTAGGTTCAAGCGTTCAGCGCGGAGGCCCGAAAGATTGTGCCAGCGAGAGCCATGAAGCCAGCTTCGATGGCCGATCGCAGCCAATTATATTCAAGCGTTCAACGCAGAGGGCTGAAAGCCCGGCCTTTAGCCCATAGCCCAGGGTGAAGCCCTGGGTTAGGCCAGGCTCCATCCGATGAGCCCTGTAGGGGCGACATCTTTATTCGTCTGCATAGGGGTGCCGCCCTTACAGGGCTCATCGTACGTAGTCGGACCGAACCCAGGGCTTCACCCTGGGCTATGGGCTGAAGGTCAGCCCTTCGGGCCTCCGCGTTGAACGCCTGCAACGTCCGCGGCTTGCCTTATAACGTCCGCGTTGAACGCCTGCAACGTCTGCGGCTTGCCATGTATATCACCGCGCCACCTGATTGCTTATTCGCTGCGTGCTTGTGCCCCTTTCTCGCACGTTCCCGCCGCCTGTTCAATAAAATAGCGGGGGCGGTGTTTCACTTCGATATAGATTTTTCCTACATACTCGCCGATGATGCCGCAGGCCAGGAGCACGGCACCGCCGATGAACCAGAGGCTCACGAGGAGGGAGGTCCAGCCCGCAATGGTGCGGCCCTCGAACCACACCACGATGCCGTAGACGATGGCGCAGAGCGAGATGGCCATGAAGGCCAGGCCCAGCAGGGAAATGTACTGGAGGGGACGCACCGAGAACGACGTGATGCCGTCCAGGGCGAAGGCCAGCATCTTCCGCAGCGGGTATTTCGACTCCCCGGCGAAGCGTTCCTGCCGGTCGTAGTAGACCTTGGCCGTGGGGAAACCCAGCGAGGCCACCATGCCGCGCAGGAAGAGGTTGCGTTCGGGGAAGTCCATGAGGGCTTCGAGGGCGCGGCGCGACATCAGGCGGAAGTCGGCGTGGTTGTAGACGATGTTGCCGTTCATGCGCCGCATGAGGGAGTAGAAGGCCAGGGCCGTGGTGCGCTTGAAGCGCGTGTCGGTCTTGCGTTCGCGGCGCACGCCGAACACGATGTCGGACCCTTCGTTCCAGCGCGCCACCATTTCGGCGATGGCCTCCACGTCGTCCTGCAGGTCGGCGTCGATCGAGACGGCCGCGTCGGCCCGGTGGGCGGCGTAGGCCAGTCCGGCCCAGAGCGCCTGTTGGTGGCCCACGTTGTGCGCCAGTTTCAGTCCGCCCACCTCGGGGAAGTCGGCCGAGAACTGCTCAATGAGGCTCCAGGTGCGGTCGCGGCTGCCGTCGTCCACGTAGACGATGCCGGCTTCGTCCACCGCGCCCTCCGCACGCAGGCGGCGGCAGAGCGCCGTGAGGCGCGAGGTGGTTTCTTCGAGCACAGCTTCCTCGTTGTAGCAGGGCACGACGAGAAGAAGGCGCTTGGATGGGGTGTTCATGAGGTATTGGGTTTGGGAAAATGAGGTTTCGGGGGAAATCGGCCTGCCCCGTGCGCGGCGGGGCGGGGGAGCGGCGCGCCGTTCAGCGTTTCTTGAAGACCCACCGCACGAGCAGGAAGTTCACGGGGATGGCCACGGCGAAGACCGGCAGCGGCGCCCACTGCGGGGGCACGCCGAGCCAGAGGAAGAGTTCGAGCAGGCCGAGGTGGAGCAGGAAGTTCACCCCGTGGGCCCCGCCCATGCCCGCCAGCTTGCGCCACGAGGGCCCCGTGCGGAAGGTGAACCAGGCCGTGAGGTAGAAGTTCGCCAGAAAGCTCAGCGCATAGCCGATGGCATAGGCCACGGCGGGCGCGAGGCAGCGGAGGAGCAGCCAGTAGAGGCCGTAGTGGAGGGCGGTGGCAAAGGCCCCCACGAGGGCAAAGCGGAAGGCCTGGCCCGTCCAGGTGCGCTGTTTCATGGTTTGCGGAAGTGGTAGAAATAGAGCATGCGGCGGTCGTCGCAGCTGCGGTGGTGGAAGTCCTGCACCAGGCGGAGCTCGTAGCCGGCATGGCGGGCGCGGAACACTTCCTCGTCGCCCTCGCCCATCAGCAGGTAGCCTTCGGCGGGGCGGAATGCCTCGAAGGGCACCACGCGGTCGCCGAGGTAGAAGTTGATGGTGAAGGGGTGGAGCGGGTTGCCCGGCGTCACGTCGCGGCGGAAGGAGTAGACCGGGCCTTCGGGCACGTGGCGGGCCACGATTTCGGCCTGCGGCTTGTCGCTCTTGGTGTTGAGCACGAGGGGCAGCACGACGGCGTCGAGGGTGACGAAGACGGCCACCACTTCGGCCACCGTGGCCCAGACGAGGCGCTGCGGCATTTTCCGTACCTTCCAGAACCAGGCGGCCGCCGCCAAGGGGAGCACGGCACCGACCCATTCGAGCGCGCCGAGCGGGCCGGAGGCGAGGGCACGGAGCATGGCGAGGTTCTGGTCGGCATGGCTGCCGTGGGCCACGATGCTTTCGGGCACGAGGC
>CALZMA010000100.1 GCA_945788445.1 uncultured Bacteroidales bacterium
GCAAAAAGTAGCCTTGCGTTGCTCTTTTTTAAGAGACCGCAAGGCTACTTGAAGACTTATTAAAACAGTAACGCTCCGCTTTCTCAGCTGCGTTCGGCACCGAGCGCGTCCAAGTCGCGCATCCAGGCATCCACGCTGGCATCGCTCGGCATGCGCCAGTCGCCGCGCGGGCTGAGCGAGCAACTACCTACCTTCGGGCCGTCGGGCATGCAGGAACGCTTGAACTGCTGGGAGAAGAAGCGGCGGTAGAAGACACGCAGCCATTTCAGGATGACTTCATCGGAATAGACACCGGCATCGTTCGAGCCGTCGAAGGCCCGCTGCGCCAAATAGAACACCTTCTGCGGACGGAAGCCGTAGCGGAGGGTCTGGTAGAGGAAGAAGTCGTGGAGTTCGTAGGGCCCTACGAGGTCCTCGGTCACCTGCCTGATTTCGCCGTTCTCACCGGCCGGAATGAGTTCGGGGCTGATGGGAGTGTCCACGATGTCGAGGAGCGTGATGCGCGAAGCCTCGTCGGCCATGTTGTCGGCCGCCCAGCGCACAAGGTGCTTCACGAGTGTCTTGGGAATGGAGGCGTTCACACCGTACATGCTCATCTGGTCGCCATTGTAAGTGGCCCAACCCAAAGCCAGTTCGCTCAAGTCGCCCGTACCCACCACGAAGCCCTGAGTCTGCCCCGCGGCATCCATGAGGATTTGGGTGCGCTCGCGTGCCTGGGCGTTCTCGTAGGTAAGGTCGTGTACGTCGATGTCGTGTCCGATGTCGCGGAAGTGGAGGCGTACGGCTTCGGCAATGTTGATTTCGCGGATGGTCACGCCCAGTTCTTTCATGAGGTTCACCGCATTGGTGTAGGTGCGGTCCGTGGTGCCGAAGCCGGGCATGGTGATGCCCACGATGCCGCGGTGGTCGCGGCCGAGGCGGTCGAAGGCATGGACACAGACGAGCAGGGCGAGGGTGGAGTCCAGCCCCCCGCTGATGCCGACCACTACGGTCTTGGCCCCGGTATGCTCAATGCGGCGGGCAAGGGCTTCGCTCTGGATGGAAAGAATCTCTTCGCAACGCAGCGCGAGGTCGTGGCCTTTCGGCACAAAGGGATGGGGATTGACGGAGCGCGTGAGACTGAAGGGCACGTTGGTCTTGTAGGCATCGAGTTCAATTTCCTTGAACTGCGCGTGCTCGAAGTCGGTATTGTGGTAGGTATAGGTCGTGTTCACCTTGCGCTCCATGCGCAGACGCTCCACGTCGATTTCGCTGTAGATGAGCTGCTCCTTCATGGCGAAGCGGTCGGCCTGGGCCAGCAGGTGGCCATTTTCGTAGATGAACGCGCGACCGCTGAACACCAAGTCCTGGGTGGACTCGCCATACCCGCTGCCCGCATAGACATAGCCCGAAAGGAGACGGGCACTCTGCCCCGAAAGGAGCGACTGGAGGTAGGTGTTTTTGCCGATGAGCTCGTTGCTCGCACTGAGGTTGAAGATGATGTCGGCACCGTGCAGGGCCAAGTAGCTGCTCGGCGGAATGGGGGCCCAGAGGTCTTCGCAGATTTCGATGCCGAAGGTGCAGTGGGTGGTAGTGAACAGCAGGCGGTTGCTGAGCGGTACGGACTGTCCGCAGAAGCGCACTTCCCTGCCCTCGCCCAACATGGCGGCCGAGGTGAACCAGCGCTGCTCGTAAAATTCCCTGTAGTTGGGGAGGAAGGTTTTCGGGACAATGCCGTAGATGCGCCCTTTCTGAATGACGGCCGCACAGTTGAAAAGGCGGTTTTCGCAGGCGAGGGGTACGCCAATGATGGCCGTGATGCTCAGCCCGAGGCTAAACTCAAGGATTTTCAGGAGTGAGGCTTCGGCTTCGTCGAGCAGGAGCTGTTGCTGGAAAAGGTCCTGACAGGTGTAGGCCGTGACGCTCAGCTCGGGGAAGCAGATGATTTCTGCCCCCTGGCCATCGGCCATAGCCATCATGTTTTCGATTTGCTGGATGTTGTAGGCACAGTCGGCCACACGTACCGAAGGAATGGCTGCGGCGACCTTGATAAAACCGTTTTGCATAGATTTCGCAAATAGCTGAAAAAGGCTGTACCGGTGATGTGATGAAACTCCGAGCGAAATAGGATTTGAGGGCTAATCAGTCTCTGTAATCCGACCCTACTTACCCGCTGGGGGAAAGCATATCGGCACGCCATTGAACAGATTAACTTATCTCGGTTTTCAAGTAACTATTGATGAGTATCCCAATCTAACCGATACAGCCAAAATATGTTTGCTTGATGGAGGCGGGCGGCGAAGGGAGAGAAGCTCCGCTCCGTTTGCAGGCCTCGGGCGCTGCAGCTCTGCCCCATCTGTTGTTCCCTTGTGGAAGGATGATGCAAAAGTAAGTACATATCCCAAAGGCCCAAAGTTTTTGCGCCCTTTTTTACAAAAGAATTTTGTTTTTCGTTTTTTACACCATGCGATTGTCCTGTTTTCACATATTCTTCATAAATTTACAGCCCCATGGGCCTGCGGAAACCGAAACTTGCTCACTGGCACCCGCAAGCGCATTGGCGCTGGGGAAGCCCCACTCCGAAAGCGATCTACTCCTTATATATATAAATAGGAGTGGAACAACCCGGGCACGATTTCCTCAGCCCACCTAAACTCCTTCTCAGACCATGAAAACGATACATTTTGAAATTGACTATCATACGCAATGGGGCGAGCACCTCGTGGTAATCTACTCCGTCGATGGCGCAAGGGCCGTGAAGCTGCCCCTCGAGACGAACGACGGCATGAGCTGGACTGCCTCGGCAAAGATTCCGGCCAGCGCTCGCCACATCCGCCACGCCTATACTGTCACGGACGACAACGGCCGCGTGTTGCGCACAGAGTTCAACCGCTGGCGCATCTTTCACTTCAACCACCGGAGCGAGGTCTACTTCTCCGATGCCTGGGCCGACGACACGTTGCCCGGCTTCTACCACCGCGTAGCCTTCAGCCAATGCCTCATGCTGCCTCCCGAAGTGGAGCAACCGCGCATCGAACAAGCGTCAGCCTCCAGCCTCCTGCTGCTCCATGCCGCCCCCCCTCCAGCCGGACAGGTCTGGGCCGTTGTGGGCGGCTCGAAGGCCTGGGGCGAATGGAATGCCGCCAAGGCACGCCCCATGCAGCGCACGGGCACCTACGAATGGTGCCTGCCGCTCACCCGCAGCGACTTTGAACAGGGAGAACACTACAAATATGTACTGATTGACACCATGAACCCCGACCATGTGCTTTGGGAAGACGGGGACGACCGCAATCTTCGCGTGGGCTGGGTGCCGGGCAATGCCTGCCTGGTGCGCCAGGACGAACGGCCACACCTCAGCCTCCCCGCGTGGAAGGGCACCGGCTGCGTCATCCCCGTGTTCTCGCTGCGCAGCGAGGGCAGTTTTGGCGTGGGCGACTTCGGCGATCTGAAGAAGTTTGTGCGTTGGGCGGCCGACACGGGGCTGAAAGCCGTGCAGCTGCTGCCCATCAACGACACCACGCGCAGCGGCTCGTGGCACGACTCTTACCCCTACAACGGCATTTCCGTCTTTGCCCTCCACCCCATCTACTTAGACCCGCGCGAATGGAAGCAGGCGAAGGCCTTCGACCGCTATGCCGAAGAGGGACGCCGCCTCAATGCGCTGCCCGAGCTGGACTACGAAGGGGCTTTCCGCCTGAAGCAGGATTTCCTCCACGACCTCTATGCCGAAATCGGGGCGGAAACGAAACGCTCGAGCGCATACAAGCTCTTCGTGAACGACAACGACTACTGGCTCGCACCCTACACGCTCTTCTGCGCCCTGCGCGACCATTTCCACACGGCCAACTTCCGCCATTGGCCCGTGGGAAAGGAGGCTACCGAAAAGGATGTGCCCGGGCTGGAGGAGGCGCGCAGTTTCCACCGCTTCGTCCAGTTCCTGCTCCACCGCCAGATGGAACGTACCCACACAGAGGCGCGGCGGCTGGGCGTACTGCTGAAGGGGGACATCCCCATCGGTGTGAGTCCGGACAGCGTGCCCGCCTGGACCGACGGCCGCCTGTTCCACTTCGACGGCTCGGCCGGGGCACCGCCCGATGCGTTTGCCGTGAACGGACAGAACTGGGGCTTCCCGACCTACAACTGGGACGAAATGGCCAAGGACGGATACCTCTGGTGGCGCCGCCGGTTGGGCCACATGGAGAAGTATTTCGACGCTTACCGCATAGACCACGTGCTGGGCTTCTTCCGCATTTGGGAAATCCCGACCACACAGATTTACGGGGTGCTCGGCCACTTCCGCCCTGCCCTGCCGCTCTCGGCCGAGGAAATCCGGCAGTATGGCTTCACGGGCGATGCTGCCCGGCTCAGCCAGCCGCAAGTAGCTGCCCCGCGCATGGAGAAATACATCGAGAAGTTCGGACTGCCGCAACTGATGCGCTACTTCGTGAAGGAGGGCGACACGTACTTGCTGAAACCTGCCTACGTGTCGCAACGATCCATCCTGGAACAGGTGCCCGAAGGCAAGTTCCGCGACTTCCTCGTCCAGACGGTGGCGGAGGTGCTCTTTGTCAATGACCCCGACGAACCGCAGCGCTTCCATCCCCGCGTGGGGGCACAGACCACGGCGCTCTTCCGCGAGCTCCCGCGCGAACAGCGCGATGCGTTCAACCGCCTCCACGACGATTTCTTCTACAACCGCCACAACCAGTTCTGGGCCGACGAGGCGATGAAGAAAATTCCTATTGTCACGAGCAGTGCGGACAATCTCCACCCCACGTTCTCGCTCTATCCGCTGCAGGGCGAAGGCATGCT
>CALZMA010000101.1 GCA_945788445.1 uncultured Bacteroidales bacterium
AAATGCAGCTGTTGGCGTAAACTTTCTTGGTTTTCTGTGGCGAAATTGAGAAATTTACTATCTTTGCCCCCTATAAATCATGCAACATGGGAACTCTCTATTTGGTGCCCACCCCCGTGGGTAATCTCGAAGACATTACGCTGCGGGCCTTGCGCATACTGAAAGAAGTGGACCTTGTGCTGGCTGAGGACACCCGTACGTCGGGCATGCTCCTGAAGCATTTCGACATCCAGAACCGCCTCATGTCGCACCACAAGTTCAACGAGCACCAGACCGCCGGTGCCTTTGCCGCACGCATGGCAGCGGGCGAGACCATGGCGCTTGTTTCCGATGCCGGCACCCCGGGCATTTCCGACCCCGGCTTCATGTTGGTGAGAGCCTGCGTCGAGCGCGGCGTCACGGTGCAGTGCCTGCCCGGCCCCACGGCCTTTGTGCCCGCACTGGTGGCCTCGGGACTTCCCTGCGAACGCTTCGCCTTCGAGGGCTTCCTGCCCCAGAAGAAAGGCCGCGCCTCGCGCATCGAAGCCTTGCGCACGGAGCAGCGCACCATGATATTCTACGAGTCGCCCTACCGCATGGTGAAGACCCTCGGGCAGCTCGCCGAAGCCTTTGGCCCCGACAGGCGTTGCTCGGCCTGCCGCGAAATCTCCAAGCTCCACGAGGAAAGCGTGCGGGGCACGCTGGCCGAAGTGCAGGCCCATTTCGAGCAAACAGAGCCTCGCGGCGAGTTCGTGCTGGTCGTCGAAGGCGGTGAACCGCCCAAGAAAGAAAAGAAACAATCGAAATACAAAAATCCCGGCGCTGAAGAGCACGACTCGACAGCCGAAACGGACTTTAACTGATAACCAAGACTGCAAAGACAATGAAGAAGCTTATTTTCATCCTCACTGCATTTTGCACCCTCGGTCTCCTCTCCTGCAACACGAAGAAGGAGAAGGAACTCGAACAGGTGGACCCCAATGCGGCAACCATCGACTCGCTGAAGCAAGCCCTCGCGCAGTCGCAAAACGAATCGAGCGACCTCATCGAGACGCTCTCCCTCATCCAGGAGGGTTTCGACAAGATCAACGAGGCACAGGGACGCGTGAGCGTCGAAAACCGCTCGGGTGAAGGCCCCAACCGCCAGGCCATCATCGAAAACATGGCTTTCATCCAGAAAACGCTGAAGCTGAACCGCGAACTCATCGCTAACCTCCAGCAGCAGCTCCGCACTTCGAACCAAAGCGACGCACGCAGCAAGGCGAAGCTCGAGGAAATGGTCGAGAACTTCAACAAGCAGCTCGAAGAGAAGACCAAGGAAATCGAGGAACTCCGCGCGCAGCTCGCTGCCAAGGACGTGAAAATCGCCGAGCAGGGCGAACAAATCAATTCGCTCAACGAAAACGTAAGCGACCTCACCAAGAAAAACGAGGAAAAGGCACGCAAGGTGGAGGCCCAGGACAAGGAGCTCAACACGGCTTACTATGTCTTCGGCACCAAGAAGGAACTCCGCGAACAGCGCATCCTCAACAGCGGTGAAGTGCTGAAAACCAACGACTTCAACAAGGACTATTTCACCCGCATCGACCTGCGCGTCACGAAGACCATCAAGCTCTACTCGAAGAGCGCGAAGCTCATGACGAACCACCCCGCCGGCTCCTACACCCTCGAGAAGGACGCCCAGGGCCAGTATGTGCTCCGCATCACCGACCCCCAGAGGTTCTGGAGCGTGAGCAAGTACCTCGTGATTACGGTGAAGTAAGTTCCTTTCCAACCCTTTCCTGCCCTCTCCGCCCCGCCTGCCCCGCAGGGCCGTGTGGCGGCAGGGCATCCTCCCCAATCCCAACAATCCCGCCATGCGCAAGTTTTGCATCCCCCTTCTCAGTGCGGCGCTCCTCTGCGCCTCGTGCAGCGACTACCGACAGTTCAATGCTGTGGTCGCAGGCAGTTCTGTGGGTGGCATGTTCGGGTCGAGCATCGGCGGCATCATTGGCGGCCCGCGCGGCTACGACGTGGGCAACCTCACGGGCATGGTGGTCGGCGGTGCCATCGGTGCGGCTGTCACCCAGCCCAAATCGTCCAAATCCGAGAAGGCTGAACGCCGGACCGACGACGATGTCTACCGCTTCGGCACGGACGATGTCCAGTACGACACCTACAAGCGGCCCAAATACACCTCGCCCGCAGCTGCCCTGCGCGATGTGGAATACCTCGAGGTGACCAACCTCCACTTCCTCGACAGCAACGACAACCACTGCCTCGACAACGGCGAGGAGGCCATGCTTGTCATGGACATCTACAACCGGGGCGACCGGACGCTCTACAACATTGCCCCGCAAATCACTTGCAGCAGCAAGCGCGTGGCAGTCTCCCCCGCAGCCACCGTCAGCGCCCTCCCCGCGGGCCAGGGCATTCGCTACAAGGCCGCAGTGAAGGCCGTGCGTCGCATCAAGGACGAATGGGTCGTGTTCGACGTCTCCTTCGGCACGGGCAAGCAAGCTGTGAGCGCCAAACAGTTTAAAATAAGAATATCACAATAACTGCCAGGTTTCGCAATGTCAAGGCTCAAGTACATTGCACTTGAGCGTGACAAGGCTATGACCCGCTTGTGCCGCCTTCGGGCGGCACAAGTTGTGTTTGTACGTTTCCTCCCCCTTCCTTCATTTCCTCATGCACCACCACCACCGTGCCATTCTCCGCCTTGGGCTTCCCATTGCCGTGGGACAGCTGGGCGTAATCGTCATGGGCTTTGCCGACACCATGATGGTCGGGCGCTACAGCACGACCGCCTTGGCCGCAGCCTCGTTTGTGAACAGCGCGTTCAACCTCATTTTCTTCATGCTCGTGGGCTACAGCTACGGACTCACACCCCTCATCGCCGGTCTCTTCGGCCGCGGCGAGCGCGGCGAGGCCGGGCGCACGCTGGGCCACGCCGTGGTCTGCAACCTCCTCTACGCCGCGGTGCTGGTCGCCGTCATGTCGGGCGTGTACTTCTGTCTGTCCGGCTTCGGGCAGCCCGAGGAGGTGCTCCCCCTGGTCCGCCCCTACTACCTCTGCATCCTCGCCTCCATGCCCTTCGTGGCGCTCTTCAACGTGCTGCGCCAGTTCACCGACGGCATCACGGAGACGCGCACGGCCATGTGGGTGTTGCTCGCGGGCAACGCCCTCAATCTCCTCGGCAACTGGCTGCTCATCTACGGCGTGGGCTCCTTTCCCGAATGGGGACTGACGGGGGCCGGGGTCAGCACGCTCGTGGCCCGCGTGGCCGTGGCGGTGATTTTGCTTGCCCACCTCTGCCTGCGCGGCCGCTATGCGGACTACCGCGCGGGGCTGCGCCATTTCCTGCCCCGCCGCCCCTTGTTGCGGCAAATCCACCGGCAAAGTTTCCCCATATCCTTGCAAATGGGCATGGAGACCGGGGCCTTCACGCTCAGCTGCGTGATGGCCGGCTGGCTGGGTGCGGTCCATTTGGCCGCCTTCCAGGTGATGCTGACGGTGGGAACGTTGGGTTATCTCTTCTATTACAGTTTCGGGTCGGGCCTGAGCATACGTGTGGCCCTCTTCTACGGACAAAAAGACTGGCCCGAGGTGCGCCGCGCCACGGCGGCGGGTACGCACATCCTGCTGGGCATGGCGCTCATCTCCTCTTCCCTCATGTGGGGCGCGGACCGCTGGCTTGTGGGCCTCTTCACGTCCGACCCCGCCGTGCTTTCGCTCGCCCTGAGCCTCATTCCTCCCCTTGTGCTCTACCAGTTGGGCGATGCCATGCAAGTCTGCTATGCCAATGCCCTGCGAGGCACCGCGCAGGTCAAGGCCATGATGTGGATAGCCTTCGTGAGCTATCTCTGCGTCAATCTTCCCGTGGGCTACTTCCTGGCCTTCGTCTGCGGCTGGGAGAGTTTCGGCCTCTTCATTGCCTTCAGTTTCGGCCTCTTCACGGCCGCCCTCCTCTTCCTGCGCAGCTATCGGCGCGCCTTGGCCGAAGCCGGGCGGCGCGGGTAGGGCAGGGGCTTAGAGTTCGGCCACCTTGGCGTCGAATTCCGCCGGGTCTCCGATTGCCTTGTTGCGCATTTTCGAGCGATAGTTGTAGATGGTGGCGAGAGAGAAGTTGAGGAAGTGGGCAATGCGGTTTGCGTCCTTCACCCCCAGGCGGATGAGGGCGAAGATGCGCAGTTCGGTGTTCAGCTGGTTCTCGTGTTTCGGCACCATGCGCTCTTCGGGCTTGAGCAGCGCGTTGAAGCGATCGATGAAGTCGGGGAAAAGGGTGAGGAAGGCCTCGTCGAAGTCGGCATAGAACTTCCCGAGTTCTGCCGGCGTGGCCTCTTCCGAGCTGGCCAGTTTGCGGAGTTCGTCGAGGCGGCGTTCCTTCAGCAGGCGCACCGTGGTTCGGCGGTAGCGCAGGAGCGTGTCGAGGTTGTCGCGGCACATGTCGAGGTAGCGCACGATGTATTGTTCCTTCAGCTTGTCCACCGAACGCAGTTTGGCGTACGTCTCCTGCAGTTGGCCGTTCGCCTCCTTCAGTTGGCCCATGGCTTCCTGCATCTTGCCGTTGGCCTCCGCCAGAGCCTCGTTGGTTTCCGCCTGTTGCTGCCGCAGCTGTTTCAGTCGGCGCATCTGTTTAATCAGGTTCAGCACCACGAGGCACAGCAGCAGGAACAGCCCGCCGAGGATGTACATCAAAATGCGCTCGTTCTTGTGTTGCTGGCGCAGTTTCTCCTTGTATTGTTTTTCAATGATGGGGAAGACCGACGAAATCTCCAGTGCGCGGAGGCTCGCCTTGCAGAAATTCGCGTCCTCCATGGAGCAGAA
>CALZMA010000102.1 GCA_945788445.1 uncultured Bacteroidales bacterium
CATGACGAGGGCGGTTTTCAGTCCGTGGCTGACGAGGGCGAAGGTCTTGGCCACGCCGGGCAGCGCGCCGTAGACGCCCGTGAGGGTCTTGGTGATGGCGAAATGCCACGGCCCGGCTCCGGCGGGTGTGGGGAGGAGCACGCCCACACTGGCGGCGGCGAACACGTGGAGCATGTCGGCGAGTCCCACGTCGGCAAGGGCTTCGAAACAGGGCAGAAGGAGGTAGAGCTGGAGGAAGTTGCACAGCCAGATGCCCGCACTGAGGCCGACGAAACTGAGGGGGCTGCGCAGGCGGGCTATGGCGCTGATGCCCTGCCAAAGGTTCTGGAAGAAGCGGCGTATGTGGGGCCAGAGCGGAAAACTGATGCCGACGAGCAGGCACACGAGGCTGCCGATGACGGTGTAGAAGCTGTAGTTCGGCACGACCCACGTGAGTCCTTCGGTGAGGCTCTGCACGAGGCCCACGGTCTCGCGCCAGCGCAGGGTGACGGCCACGCCGATGAGCACCACGAGGCAGGCTACGTCGGCGAGCTTTTCGACCACCACGGTGCCGAGGGCGCGGGTGGAGGTCTGGGCATCGCCGCGCCGCACGAGGAGCGAGCGGGTGAGTTCGCCGAGCCGCGGCGTCACGCTATTGATTAAATAGGAGATGAACACGAGTTCGACGGCGCGCCGCACGCTCACTTCAATCGCCGCACCGCGCAGCAACATGCGCCAGCGGAAGGAGCGCAGCACATTGGCCAGGAGGCCGACGGCAAGGGTGAGTACAATCCACACATAGTTGGCCCGCTGGCCAAACACGCCGAGGAGCAAATCGACGTTGAAGTCGCGGTAAATCCACCACATCATGCCGAAACCGACGAGGGTGGAGGCGACCAGCAGCAATATGTTTTTGGTAACTTGGGTCATGTTGGCGGAGGTTCTGGATAGGGGTTGGAAAAGGCGCGGGGCGACGGACTGTGCCCGGGGCTTCTTCTGCGAGCGAAAGTAAGGCTTTCTATAGAATATATACCTTGCCCCGTGGATAAAAAGGCTTAAATTGCCATAAAACGTGCTTACTTGGCATTTTTATAACAAAGGTTTGGAAAATGTGTCCTATATTTGCCGCTTGAAAAAGGATAAGGACAAAAAACTAAGCGTAATGGAACTTGAAAAATTCGCCCGTCAGCTCCGGCTGATGGTACTTCTCACACAAAACCGCACCCACACGGTGGAGGAGATGTGCCAGATGTTGAACATGAGCCGCCGCTCGATTTACCGCTACATCGACGTGTTCAAGTCGATGGGCTTTGTGGTGAAGAAAGAGGGCACGCGCTACCGCCTCGACCACTCTTCGCCTTTCTACCGCGAGATTTCGTCAGGCATCTACTTCACGGAAGAGGAAGGCATAGCGCTCATGCAGCTCGTCAACTCGGTCTACAGCCGCTCGCCCCAGGTGCGCCACCTGCGCGAGAAGCTCGGAAATCTCTACGACACCGAGGTTCTCTCGCGCCACGGCGTGAACGACAAGCAGGCCCGCAACCTCAGCAAGCTTTTCCAGGCTATCAAGGAGCAGCGCGTGGTGCTGCTGAAAAACTACAACTCGCCCTCGAGCGGAACGGTGAGCAACCGCATCGTGGAGCCGTACCTCTTCACCGCGGAGAACGCCGAGGTGCGCTGCTACGAACTTTCGACGGGCATGAACAAGACCTTCAAGGTGGCACGCGCCGAGGAAGTCGAACTCCTCGACCTGCTCTGGTCGCACGAGGAGGCGCACTCGCCTTTCTTCACGGACCTCTTCGGATTTACGGGCGAAAGGCTTTTCCCCGTGAAGCTCCTGCTCGGCCAGCTCGCCACTTCGCTGCTCCTGGAGGAATATCCCGACGCGCAGCGACAGCTCACGCTGCAGTCCGACGGCCGCCACTTGCTCCAGACTAAAGTGTGCAGCTTCGTGGGCATCTCCCGCTTCGTGCTGGGCCTCTACGAGGACATCGAGGTGGTGGACTCCCCCGACTTCCAGCATTACCTGCAACAACGCATCGCGCACCTCATTGCCCAAGCCTAACCCCCCAATCACATACCCCCAACGTCCGGCCCCGCACAGGCCGGACGTTTTTTTGTTTTTCCTGTATTTCCAACGGCCCCCCGCGCACGGGCCGTCCCCTCCCCTGCCCTTCCCTGCCGCAAAGCCTGCGATTGGTTTTTCAAAGCCTGCTTTTGAAATTTCAAAGCCTGGGATTGAAAATCCAAAAGCAGGCTTTGGGGCACGGCGGGGGCGGGGCGGGGAAAATCGGAGGCGATTTAACACTAAAAATCGGTTTGTGACGCAGATTGGCACAAACGGTGGGTTTCTTTGCACCAGAATTAGAAACCTAAATACTATTTGCAGACTATGGAAAAGAACGATTTGACTCTCCCCGCACAGCGCCCCGCTACCGCCGCGCACGCCCCCGGCCTCCTGAGCCGCCTCAATGCCTGGCTCGTACAGACTACGCTCATTGCCAAGCTGGCCGCGTTCTACTCCTACTGGCTGGAAGAAGAGGTGACGCCGCAACAGGCCACCGCCTACCTCTATGCCCAACTTGCCGCCATGGGCTTCTTCCTCCCCTTCGCCATCGGGCTGGGCTGGCGCGCCTGCTTCGCCGTACTCTTCGGCCTTGCCTGGAAACGGGCGCAGACGAAATGAATTTGCTCACAGGACTTATTTTTTCGGCAGTCTGATTCTGTGGAAAACACACAGCCGCAAGCAAGTGAATAAGACATCTATACGACTTGCGGCCACGAATTCTGTTCGCGGCGCACCCTCGCAGAACGTACAGCGCCGAGAACGACAAAAGCCACGGGCCGGGGCCCGTGGCTTATTGTATATCCCTATGCGCCGGAACCCGAAGGCACCGTGCGGAAGGGGAGGTCTAACAGAGGAAAAGGATGATGGACTGTGCCACCAAGATACGCAGGAACATGGCCAAGGGGTAGACCGTGGAGTAGCCTACGGAGGCGGCGTCGTTGTTGGCGGTCTGGTTGGCGTAGCCCAGTGCGGGGGGGTCGGTGGTGGAGCCTGCAATCACACCCATCAGCGTGAAGTAGTTGAGCTTGAAGCGCAGGCGCGCAATCGTGCCCATGATAAGCAAGGGAATGACGGTGATGAGGAAGCCCACCCAGACGTAAGTCAGGCCATCGCCGTCCGCAACGGTGTTCCAGAAGTTCGAACCGGCCTTGATGCCGACCGATGCGAGGAAGAGGATGAGGCCGATTTCGCGGAGCAGGAGGTTGGCCGACGTGGTCGTGTAGGTGACAAGGTGGAACTTGTAGCCGTAGCAGCCGGCCAGGATGGCGATGATCAGCGGGCCACCGGCGAGACCGAGCTTGAGCGGCGTGGCCATGCCCGGGAACTGGAAGGGAATGGAACCGAAGATGATGCCGACGAGGATGCCGAGGAAGATGGAGCCCACGTTGGGGTGGTCGAGGCGCTTGATGGAGTTGCCGAGCAGACGCTCCACGCGTTCCACGCAGTCCTGCGGACCTACCACCATGAGGCGGTCGCCGATCTGGATGCGCAGCGAGCGGTCGGCGAAGAGGTCCATACCCGTACGCGTGATACGGGTCACGTTCACGCCGTACATGGAGCTGAAGTGCATCTGGCCGAAGGTCTTGCCGTTCACCGCGCTCTGTGTCACGAGGATGCGCTTCGAGATGATGGGCGTCTCCTCTTGCTGCCAGTCGACTTCGATCTGCTGGCCGATGAAAGCCACAACGGCTTCGGCATCGTCCTCAGCGCAGACCGAATACATTTCGTCGCCCACGTGGAGCACGGTTTCCTTGTTCGGGGTGAACACTTCTTCGCCGTGGCGGTAGTGGGTGCAGACGAAGGTACGGCCGAGGAACTCGCTCAGCTGCAGGATGGTCTTGCCCTCGAGCGACTTGTTCTCCACGCGCAGCGACATGTAGTGGGGCTTGGCGTGGGGGTTGTCCTCCTGGTTGCGGCGGATTTCCTCCTCCTCCTTCTCGAGCTTGATGCGGAGGATGTAGCGGATGGCGATGGTGGCACCGATGATGCCCACTACGCCCAAGGGATAGGCGCAGGCGTAGCCGTTCGCGATGTTCTGGCCGCCCATGTCAATGCCCAGGGTGTTGATGGCTTCCTGGGCGGCACCAAGACCGGGGGTGTTGGTGACGGCACCGTAGAGCACGCCGACGGCCATCGGGAGCGACGTCTTGTCGTTCGTGTCGAAGACGAGGTAGTAGAGGGCCAGCATGGTGAGCACGTTGAGCGTCACAATGCCGATCGTGATGAGGTTCATCTGCATACCGCCCTTCTTGAACGACTGGAAGAAGCCCGGACCGACTTGCAGACCGATGCAGTACACAAACAAGATCAGGCCGAAGTCTTGGATAAAGGTCAAGACCTTGGCGGGACAGGCGTAGCCGCCGTCGGGGTCGGCAATGCCCGTGGCGTTGTAGATGTGTCCGACTACAATGCCCGCGAACAACACGAAGGTAACGCCCAGGGAGATGCTGCCGAACTTGATCTTGCCGAGCACAACGCCCACGGCAATCACCAAGCAGTAGAGCACCACGATGTGCGCCACCGAACCGGTGTTCGTGAAAAGTGATTGAAACCAATCCATACGTAGATATTATTATTTTGAGAGTGAATGAATTCTACTTGGACAGTCGGTAGCGGGCACGGCCCCTGCGCTCGGGCACGGGCGCGCTCGCGTTGGTTTGGCAAAAGTAGTGCAAGAAGTCAAAACAGCAAAAGATTATTTAAGAATAGTTTAA
>CALZMA010000103.1 GCA_945788445.1 uncultured Bacteroidales bacterium
CATCATGAAATACTTACTGTCCATGCCGCCCAATGCCTGCGGAGTGTTTCACCAACTCACAGGAATGGACCGCGAAACAGCCTACGTGACGGCCGATCCCGCAGGGCACAAGCTCGGTTCGGGCGGTGGAACTGCATGGCTCCTCCGTTCGGCACACGCCGATGCACATTCGGAAAAGTCCTTCGCCGAATGGCTCGCAGCGGACAAGCGCGTGCTGATGCACGCAGGCGGACAGAGCCGCAGACTCCCCGCCTACGCCCCCAGCGGCAAGGCGCTGACCCCCATACCCGTGTTCCGGTGGGCACGCGGACAGCGCGTGGACCAAACGCTCCTCGACCTACAGCTTCCGCTCTACGAGCAGATACTCAACCAGGCCCCGCCGTCGCTCCACACGCTGATTGCGAGCGGCGACGTGCTCCTCCGCGCCACCGAACCGCTGCAACCCATCCCCGAAGCGGACGTGGTGGTCTACGGCCTCTGGGCCAACGCCGAACAGGCTTCGCACCACGGGGTCTTTGCCATCCATCTCGACCGCCCCTCGGAGCTGGACTTCATGCTCCAGAAGCCCCGGCCGGAACAACAGGCGAAACTGATGACCAACCACCTGCTCCTCATGGACATAGGCATCTGGCTGCTCTCGGACCGCGCCGTCGAACGCCTCGTGGCGAAGACACGGGCCCGCAACGACGCGCTCCAGGCCGAAACGGCCGGCGGCACGCTGCTCGAGGTGCCCGCCTGCTACGACCTCTACAGCGATTTCGGCTGCGCCCTCGGTGCCCATCCGTCCCAACCCGACCCCGCGCTGGCCGACCTCACGGTGGCGGTGCTCCCGCTCCCCGGCGGCGAGTTTTACCACTACGGTACGGGCGAGGACATGATAGACTCCACCGTGGCCATCCAGAACCTGGTGAAAGACCAGCGCTTCATCCTGAAACGGGGCATCAAGCCGCAAAGCTCGGTCTTCACGCAGAACGCCAGCATCGCCAACCGGCCCACCGCGCAGACGGCCAACGTGTGGATCGAGAACGCTTTCCTCGGTGAGGGCTGGCACTTCACGGACCACAACGTGATTACGGGCATTCCGGAGAACAACTGGACAGCCACGCTCGCACCGGGCATCTGCGTGGACATGGTGCCCGTGGGCGAAAAGGCATTTGCGCTCCGCCCCTACGGCTTCCGGGACGCTTTCCGCGGCGATGTGGCCGACGCGACGACGCTCTTCATGGGACAACCCGTGGCGCAGTGGCTCGCCGAGCGCGGCGTGGACCCCACAGCCCTGGGCCGCACGGACGACCTGCAGGCGGCACTGCTCTTCCCCGTCACGGACAATGACGCTGAGCTGCAAGCGCTCCTCGACTGGTTCCTCTCGCCCCGGCCGAAGGCGGAAACAACCGCCCTCTGGCAACGCTTGCCGCGCCTCTCGGCCGACGGGCTGCAGGCGGAGGCCAACCTGCCCCGCCTCTTCGCCCAGCGCCGCAGGCTGCAGGAGCGCACGCTGCCGCTGATGGCGCAGAACTTCCGCCGCAGCGTGTTTTACCAAACGAACCTCAAGGACATGGCCGGAAAGTTTGCCGCGGCCAACCTTCCGCTGCCCGAAGCGCCCACGCCCGACGTGCCGCTGATGACGCGCATCCACGATGCCATGTTCCGCTCCGAAACACTGCGCACCCGGCAGCCCGAAACGGCCGCCCTCCACGAGCAGCGGGCCTTCGACCTCCTGCGCGAAGGACTCACGGCCAACGTGCTGCACCGGAAGAGTGCCCCGCACCGCACCACGTGTGCCGACCAGATTGTATGGGGCCGCAGCAGCGTGCGCATCGACGTGGCCGGCGGCTGGACCGACACCCCGCCCTACAGCCTGACCCAGGGGGGCAACGTGGTGAACCTGGCTATCGAAATGAACGGACAGCCTCCGCTGCAGGTCTACGTGAAACCGTGCAAGGAGCCCGTGGTCATCTGCCGCTCCATCGACCTCGGGGCGATGGAACGCATCGAGACCTACGACGAACTCCAACTCTACAACAAAGTGGGCTCGCCCTTCTCCATCCCCAAGGCGGCCCTGGCCCTGGCGGGCTTTGCCCCGGGCTTCGGCGTGGAGAACTTCGCCTCGCTGCGCAGCCAGCTCGAGGCCTTCGGCTGCGGCATAGAGATTACGCTCCTCGCCGCCATCCCCGCCGGCTCGGGACTGGGCACAAGCAGCATCCTGGCGGCCACCGTGCTCGGCGCGCTGAGCGACTTCTGCGGCCTCGGCTGGGACAAGAACGAGGTGTGCAACCGCACGCTCGTGCTCGAGCAGCTCCTCACCACGGGCGGCGGCTGGCAAGACCAGTACGGCGGCGTGCTTCCCGGCGTGAAACTCCTCCAGACGGGTCCGGGCTTCGACCAGAACGCCGTGGCGCGCTGGCTACCCGACACCCTCTTCACCGACCCCGACCTGCAGCCCTGCCACCTCCTCTACTACACGGGCATCACCCGCACGGCAAAAAACATCCTGCGCGAAATCGTGCGCGGCATGTTTCTCAACAACACGCAGCACCTCACGCTGCTCGACACGATGAAGCAACACGCGCTCTCGGTCTTCGATACCATCCAGCGCGGCTGCCCCGAGGACTTCGGACGCATGGTGCGCACCACGTGGGAGCAGAACAAGGCGCTCGACGCGGGCACGAACCCGCCGCTCATCGAGGCGCTCTGCCGCCGCGTGGACGACCTCTGCCTCGGCTACAAGCTGCCCGGCGCGGGCGGCGGCGGCTTCATGTACATGATGGCGAAAGATGCCGAAGCGGCCCGCCGCATCCGCCAGCAACTCCTGCAAGACCCCATCACGCCCAATGCCCGCTTCGTCGACATGAGCATTTCGCGCACGGGACTCCAGGTGAGCCGCTCATAGCAACGCACTTTTTTCCACAAAATCTTTCTTTTGTCAATGAAAAGCTTCTTGAAACACATTCTGCCCCTCCTCACCCTCCTCCCGCTCCCGGTTGCGGCGCAAGTGAAGGTGGCCGTGATGGGCATCAACGACTTCCACGCGGCCTTCGTGGCCTCGCCCGCCAAACAGATTGCGGGGGCGGCGGCACTGGTGGAGACCGTCGACTCGCTGAAGCAGGTCTACCCGCTCCACGTGGTGGTATCGGCGGGCGACAACTTCGGCGGCAGCTATTTCCACAAGGCCACGAACGGACAGCTCATGCCGGTGCTCTTCAACGCCCTGGACATCCGCCTCTCGGCCGTGGGCAACCACGAGTTTGACGAGGGACAACGGGCCCTGGCCAAGAAGTGGCAAGGCACGCCGCTCTGTCCCGCGGACTGGAGCCTGGACTATGTCTGCGCCAACGTGCGCGAACAGGCCACAGGCCGCATTCCCGCCTGGGCACAGCCCGTGGCATCGGTCCCCCTCGCCCTGCCGGACGGCCGCACCCTGCGCGTGGCCTTCGCGGGCCTCATCACCTCTTCCACGCCCGAGCAGACCAGCGCACGTCGCCTGGCGGGACTCAGTTTCGACGGGCGCTACGCCGCCGTGCTCGACTCGGTGATGAAACTCCCCGAGGGCTCGCTGCTCGAGGACGCCAACCTGCGCATCCTGCTCACCCACATCGGCAGCATCACCGACGCACAGGGACAACCGCAATGGGACGACAAGGACGCGGCGCAGCTGGCCACGCTCTGCGCCCCGCGCTGGCACGGTTTCCTCTCGGGACACACGCACCAGAAGGTATGCGGCCACATCAACGCGGGCAAACTGCCCATTGTGCAGGGCCACTGGCACGGCGACTACGTGAACCTGCTCGTCTGCACCGTAGACACGGCCACACTGCAGGTGACGGCCGTGGAGCCCCGCCACGTGGCGGTGACGCCAAAGGCTCACCTCTCGCCGAAAGCGGCCGGCTTGCAGGCACAAGTCGACTCGCTCCTCCGGCACACCCTGACGGAGGGCGGCAAGCCCCTGGGCCTCCAGCTCTGCACGGCCCGCGAGGCCATTCAGCAGAGCTATGCCATGAAGTACTCCCAGACGCGTCTCGGCTCACTCGTCTGTGCGGCCTACGCCGAAACCTTCCGCGAGGCGGCCCACCTGAAACCGTCCGACGTGGTGGTGGGCTGCTCGCACTTCGGCACGCTCCGCGCCGGACTGCCCCAGGGCCCCGTGAGCGTGCTGGACGTGGGCGAGGCGCTGCCCTTCGCCAACCGGCTGAAGGTCTACGAACTGACGGGCCGGCAGATGGAGGCGCTCGTGGAGTTTGGCCTCCACAACGAACGCTTCGGCTATCTCCAGACGGCGAACCTCGAAGTGGAAAAGGACGCGGAGGGACACGTGAAGCGCCTCTTCTACACGGGACCGCAGAAGCTGCGCACGCCGCTGAAACCGAAGAAGAAGTATTTCCTCGTCACGGACGAATACATCACCACGGGCGGCGACGGCTACCGGCCCGACCTCTTCCCCGCCGCACAGGAGGTGACGAAATTCGACCTCCCCACGACGACCGACGCCTTCCTCGACTATCTCCAACAACTCAAAGAAATCTAACCCCGTTCTCCCCATGGCTATCACCTACCACCGCCCCAACACTTCGACCACCTACCGCGACTGCTCGCTCTTCACGGCCCAAGCGGGACTCGAGGAGGCGGGGCTCCTCCACTTCCGCACCCTGGCGCCCGAATGGTTCCCCCAGAGCGGCGTGCAGCTGACCTGGCCCCACGCCGGCACGGACTGGGCCTACATGCTCCCCGAAGTGA
>CALZMA010000104.1 GCA_945788445.1 uncultured Bacteroidales bacterium
ATTATTAATTATCCCTCATGTCCCCTTCCCTCAAAGCAGCAATAGAAGAATACGAACGGAACATGGCTTCGGGCCATTCGTTCTACATGGACGCCACGACGCTCATGGACATCGAAGAGCACTACGAGCGGGAGGGCATGGACTACGAGGCCGAACACCTCATGCGCTTCGCCGAAAAGCTGCATCCGGCCAACCCCGAAGTGCTCACCGTGAAGGCGTACCGCCTGAAGGCCCGCGGCAAATGGACCGAGGCCCTGAAGCTCGTAAAGTCTATCCCGCAGGAACAGCAGGGACGCGACGTGCAGCTCTTCTACGCCGACTGGGAGGCCGCCACGGGATTTCCCGACAAGGCTACCCTCCGCGTGGAGCGCTTGCTGACGCCCGATAGCCCGGACGAGAACAGCGACCTCTACATCAACCTGGTGGAAATCCTTCTCGACTACGGCTACTACGGACGGGCCCTGGTGGCGCTCTCGCACCTGCCCGAAAAGCATCCCTACGTGGCACGCGCCCTGGAACTGAAGGCGGAGTGCTTCTACCAGCTCCAGGAATATGCCAAGGCGCAGGCACCGCTCGAGAAGCTGCTGGACCTGGAGCCGTACAACGCGAACGCGTGGATTTCGCTGGCTGACCTGCAGCAGAAACTGCAGAACTACCGCGGCTGCATAGAAAGCTGCGAATATGCCCTGGCCATCGACCCGAAGAACAGCCTGGCGGTGAGCTTCATGGCCTTCTCCCTCTTCAGCTCAGGACGCACGGCCGAGGGCTTCGCGCTCTGCGAAAAGTACAAGCCGATGTTCCCGGACGACTACACCCTGCCGATGTACGAGGGGGAACAGTACCTCTCGGCCAACCAGTACGACAGGGCCACCGCCCCACTGGAGCGGGCCCTACGACTCTGCAGCGTGGAGAGCCCCGACCGCGAACGCTTAGTGACGGACCTCACCATCGCCCTGGCCTGCACGCACCAGGAGGACCGCGCCCGCGAGGTTATCCTCTCGCTGAGCCACCACGGACGCAACCCGGTGGAACTGCTCCTACAGTGTGCCTCGGTGAGCCTGGAATGCAAGCGATGCAGGCAGGCGTACGACACGCTGCGCCTGGCGCTGAACTTCGACCAGTTCGACGACGAGGCGCGCCAAAAGGTGGTGGAACTCCTCTGCAAGTTCGACGCCTACGAGGGCGGACTGCCTTTCTGGAAGGCGCTGGAGAACCGCCCGGCTCCCCTGGAACTGCTCTCGGACCTCCACCCCTATTTCGCCCTGGCCATGTACAACTACAGGGAGCGCGAGGCGTTCATCGACCACCTCCAGCACGCGTACTTCGCCGACGAAAAGCTGACCGTGAAACTCTTTGCCCCTATCTACGGCAGCACCAACATCAACGACCTCGCCAAAGCTGTGGAGAGGGACTTGGACAACTGGTAAAACGAAAAGCGCATAGCCCACAGGGTGTAGCCCCGGGGAATTCAAGAATCAGAAAAATCAGAAAATCCGTAATCAATAAAAATACGGACCCTATTTTTGATTACAGATTCATCTGAGTAATCTGATGTTCCCATTCGCCCAATCATTATATATTATACATTAAAATATGAAAGGAATAGTTCTTGCGGGCGGAAGCGGCACGCGCCTCTACCCGATTACCAAGGGAATCAGCAAGCAGCTCATACCCATCTTCGACAAACCCATGGTGTACTACCCGCTGTCGGTGTTGATGCTGGCGGGCATCCGCGAAGTCCTCATCATTTCCACCCCGCAGGACCTCCCGGGCTTCAAGCGCCTGCTGGGCGACGGCTCGGACCTGGGCATGCGGCTGGAGTATGCCGAACAGCCCTCGCCCGACGGCCTGGCACAGGCTTTCATCATCGGTGAGGAGTTTATCGGCGACGACTCGGTGTGCCTCGTGCTGGGCGACAACATCTTCCACGGCAGCAACTTCGGCCACATTCTCCGCGAGGCGGTACGCACGGCCGAGACGGACGGCAAGGCCACCGTGTTCGGCTACCGCGTGAACGACCCCGAACGCTACGGCGTGGTGGAATTCGACGAAACGGGACGTGCCGTGAGCATCGAGGAGAAACCGCAGGTGCCGAAGTCGAACTACGCCGTGGTGGGGCTCTACTTCTACCCGAACTCGGTGGTGGAGGTGGCGAAGCACATCAAGCCTTCGGCACGCGGCGAACTGGAAATCACTACGGTGAACCAGCACTACCTGGCGCTCTCGGAACTCATGGTGCAGACGCTGGGCATCGGCTTTGCCTGGCTCGACACGGGCACGCACGACAGCCTGAGCGAGGCTTCGACCTTCATCGAGGTCATTGAGAAACGTACGGGGCTCAAAATCGCCTGCCTCGAGGGCATCGCGCTCAGAAACGGATGGATTACGCCGGAAAAGGTGCGCGAACTGGCACAGCCCATGGCGAAGAACCAGTATGGTCAGTTCCTCCTGAAGCTGGCCGCTCAGGAAGGTGCGAAGTAGAGGCTTTTCTTAATCTATATTGTATACGTATACAGGCGTCTGACAAGGGGCCTGTATACGTGTTCATTATTCGCTATTCATTATTCATTATTAATTATTCATTATTAATTGTCCATGACCATAGCTGTTGATTTCGACGGGACTATCGTGGAACACGCCTATCCCGCCATCGGCAAGGAACTGCCCTTTGCCACGGCCACGCTGCGCCAGCTCATCAAGGACGGCCACCAGCTCATCCTCTGGTCGGTGCGCGAGGGCAAGCTTCTCGAGGAGGCCGTGAAGTGGTGCGAGGAACGGGGCGTGCATTTCTATGCCGTGAACCAGGACCTCGGCGAGGACGACCTCAACATGCAGGACAAGCGCTTCTACAGCCGAAAACTGAAAGTGCAGATGTTCATCGACGACCGCAACCTCGGCGGTCTGCCCGACTGGGGCGTCATCTACCAGGTCATCGCCCGCAAAATCACCTTTGAACAGTACTACGCCGAACAGTTCAGCGAGGAGAAGCCCCGCAAGAAGAGCCGCTGGTCGCTCTTCGGCTGAGGAGGGGCCCGCACGGACTTCCCCGGCACCTATTTTTCTTACACCCACACGCAACTACCATTCCACACATGATGCACATACTCAATGCGCGCCAGATGCGGGCGCTCGAAGCTGCGACCATGCAGGAGCAGCAAATCAGCCCGACGGAGCTCATGGAGCGTGCGGCCAAAGGGGCTGTGCGCTTCATTGCCAAGCAATACGACATCGCCAAATCTTCCTTCGTGGTCTTCGCCGGACCGGGCAACAACGGCGGCGACGGCCTGGCCGTGGCCCGGCTGCTGCACCGCATGGGGGCGCAGCGCGTGGAGGCTTACCTCTTCAACACGCAGGGCTCGCTCAGCGAGGAGTGCCGCCACCAGGCGGAACGCCTGCAGGGCGAATGCCCGGAACTGCGCTTCACGGAAGTGTGCCAGCAGTTTGAGGCTCCGCCCCTCGGCAGCCGCACGGTCATCGTCGACGCGCTCTTCGGCATCGGGCTGAGCAAGCCCCTCGGCGGAGGCTTCGCGGCGCTCATTCAGTTTATCAACGCCTCGGGGGCACAGGTGGTGAGCCTCGACCTCCCCTCGGGCCTCATGTGCGAGGACAACACGTGCAACTCGCCTTCGGCCATCGTGCGCGCTACGCACACGGTGGTGATGGGCCTGCCCAAACTGGTCCACCTGCTGCCCGATGCGGGGGTCTACGTGGGGCAGATGCACCTCGTCTCCATCGGTCTGGCCGAGGTGGTTCCCGATGGGGAGGAGGTGAAGTTCCACCTCTCGGAGGAGGCGGAACTGAAGGCGATGCTGAAGCCCCGCCTGCCCTATGGCCACAAGGGGAACTTCGGCACGGCTCTGCTCGTGGCGGGAAAATATGGCATGGCGGGGGCGGCCGTGCTCGCGGCCAAGGCTTGCCTGCGCGGCGGGGCCGGCAAGGTGGTGATCCACACGCCTGCTTCGAACAACGACATTCTGCAGACGTGTGTGCCCGAAGCGGTGCTGGACATCGACGCGGACACGCATATCTTCACGACGCCCGTACCGCTCCAGGGCTACAGCGCGCTCGGCATGGGGCCGGGCATGGGTACGGACAAGCGCACCGCGCTGGCCTTCATCGAACAGATCAGCCACGTACACATTCCGCTCGTGCTGGATGCGGACGCCATCAACATCCTGGGCCTGCACAAGGGCTGGATTCAGCAGGTGCCGGCGGGCACTATCCTCACGCCGCATGCGGGGGAGATGAAGCGACTGGGTATCTGTGCGGCGGACTCTTACTCGCTGCTGCTCGAGGCCATCAACATGGCTACCTCGCACCATTTCTACATTGTGCTGAAGGGCCACTTTACGGCGGTCTGCACGCCCGAGGGCCACGTGTATTTCAACGAACTGGGCAATTCGGGGATGGCGACGGCCGGAAGCGGCGACGTGCTCACGGGGCTTATACTTTCGCTCCTGGCCCAAGGCTACAGCACCGAGGAGGCATGCCGCCTCGGCGTGTACCTCCACGCCCTGGCCGGCGACTATGCGGCCGAGGAACTGGGCGAACACTGCGTGACGGCCTCGGACATCATTGCACACCTCCCCAAAGCGTTCGCACACCTCGAACCGGTGCGCCTCGCCAAGATTGAAAGGGTGTGATGAGGTTAAGAGGTTATTGGGGTAAAGGGTTATTAGGTCATAAAGTTACGGTTCAAAGAGTCCTTTAGGCCGTATCATTATA
>CALZMA010000105.1 GCA_945788445.1 uncultured Bacteroidales bacterium
ACTGAAAATTCAATCGGCGGGACTGAAAGTTCCCTTCCAAGGACCGGCGCGCAGGGGCCAGTTCCTTAAAAAAAGCATCATTGCATTGAAAATCCCTTCGTTCCCTTTAAAAAGCAAAAAGCCGGAATTTGACTTTGCATTGCCCGCTCCTTCCCTTACCTTTGCAGCTACAAACAGCTTAATTGTGCCAATCCTGGCTCATTTGGCTTAACGATACGTTCAAATCATGAAGAAGAAAATTGCACTCATCACGGGAACGACCAGCGGCATAGGCGAAGGTTGCGCCCGCCGCTTTGCACAAGGCGGATACGACCTCATCATCACCGCACGCCGCGGCGAACTGCTCCACAAACTCCAGACAGAACTCGAAGCGCAGGGTACGCGCGTGCTGGCCCTCGCCTTCGACGTGCGCGACCGCGAAGCCACACGGCAGGCCATCGAGGGACTGCCCGAGGACTGGCGCGAAATCGACGTGCTCGTGAACAACGCGGGACTGGCCCGCGGACTGGAGCCCGCCTACGAGGGCTCGTTTGACGACTGGGACGAAATGATCGACACAAACATCAAGGGGCTGCTCAACCTCACGCGCTTCGTGGTGCCGGGCATGGTGGAACGCAACCGCGGCCACGTCATCAACATCGGTTCCGTGGCAGGCGACGCGGCCTACGGCGGCGGCAACGTGTACTGCGCCACGAAGAGTGCGGTGAAGGCCATCACGGACGGCCTGCGCATCGACGTGGCCCACACGAAGGTGAGGGTGACCAACGTGAAGCCCGGCCTGGTGGAGACCCACTTCTCGAACGTGCGCTTCCACGGCGACGACGCCCGCGCCGACAAGGTCTACCAGGGCATACAGCCGCTCACGGGCGACGACATCGCCGACGTGGTCTTCTACGCCGCCTCAGCGCCCGAACACGTACAGATTGCCGAGGTACTCGTACTGGCCACGCACCAGGCCAACGGCACCGTGGTACACCGCGAGCCGTAGGCACAGCCCCGCCCCGACACAAGCACAAACAGACTTCACTCACCCTTCACACTCTCCCACGCTGATGAATAGATTCAAAATGGGCGGACAGTCGCCCATCACCTTCGACCGCTTCATCCGCGGCAGTATCGGCCTGGCCATCGTGGTGGGGCTCGGCGCACTCATCTACTATCTGAGCGCGGTGCTCATCCCCTTCTTCGTGGCCTGGGTGGCGGCCTACCTCCTCTACCCCATCGTGCGCTTCCTGCAACAGCGCTGCTACGTGCGCAACCGCCTGGTGGCCATCGCCCTGACGCTGCTGCTCACCTGCGGCATGCTGGGCGGATTCTTCTACATCATCGTGCCGCCGATGCTCACGGAAATCGCGCACCTCAAGGACGTGGCCCTCGTGTACCTGCAGAAGGGCGCGGACAGTTCGGCCATCCCCAAGTATGTCCAGGACTACCTGCAACAGCACGCCAACGAGTACCAGGTGGAGAACCTGCTGCGCGAGAAGGACCTCATGGCGGCCATGAAGAGCACCCTGCCCAAGGTCTGGGAGGTGCTCTGGAGCACGGCGGGCGTCATCATCAACATCGTGGCCTCGCTCATCGGCCTCCTCTACCTGCTCTTCCTGCTCACGGACTACGAGCACTACGCCAACCGCTGGATAACCTTCGTGCCGCGCCACCGCCGCCGCTTCGCCGCGCAGCTCGTGGCCGACATCGAGCACGGCATGGCAGGCTACTTCCGCGGACAGGCCCTGGTGGCGCTGAGCAACTGCCTGATGTTCTCCGTGGGGTTCTACCTCATCGGCTTCCCCATGCCCGTGGGCCTGGGCTGCCTCATCGGCGTGGTGAGCTTTGTGCCCTACCTCCAGGTGGTGGGCTTCCTGCCCGCGGCCCTGCTGGCGCTGCTGAAGGCGGCGGAAACGGGGCAGAACTTCTGGGGACTCATGCTGCTCGTGCTCGTCGTCTACCTCGTGGTGCAGGTGCTGCAGGACACCATCTTCACGCCGCGCATCATGGGCAAAATCATGGGACTCCCGCCGGCCATCATCCTGCTGGCCCTCTCGGTATGGGGCTACGCCTTCGGCATCATCGGCCTCATCCTTGCCCTGCCCGTGACCACGCTCTTCATCTCGTACTACAAGCGCTACGTGATCGGCGACGACACTCTGGAAGAAGCCCCGCTCGACCCCGAAACGGTGGCCGTGGAACGCGAGGCTGGCATCTACGTGGAACACCCCCACGCCAAGACTCCCGCCGCCCCGGCCCCCACGCAGCAACCCGTAGCCTGGGGCTGCCAACCGCCCGAAAAGGCTGCGGAAAAGCCGGCCGAAGCAGCCGAAGACGAGAAAATGACAGGGGAGGACAAAAAAGTTGGAGAATAATTTGGGCAGTTCGGCCGAAAGCCGTACTTTTGCACCGCTTAACAGCAAAACCAAGGTTTGATTCGCTAGCTCAGCTGGTAGAGCACAACACTTTTAATGTTGGGGTCTTGGGTTCGAACCCCAAGCGAATCACACGGACGTTGGACGCGCAGACGGCGCATCCAACGTCCTTTTTTTCGTCTTGGCGGGCAGGCAAAGAGCAACGGAAGGCGGCGGGAGGCAGGGACTTTCACATTATTTAGATACCCCGAGCGGGCGGCGCGGACTATTCTCCCGCCCGGGCCGCTTTCGAAAACGAAGAAATGTGTACTTTTGCCGCCGCAAAACTGCAAGCATAGATTCCAATGATAGACCTCTTTATTCTCGTACTGATTGTGTGGGCAGCCTTCAGCGGCTGGCGCCACGGCCTCGTGAAGGAAATCATTTCCACGGTGGGCTTACTGGCCGGCCTGCTCATTGCAGCCACCTGCTACGGTGCCTTCGGCGAATACCTCGCCGTGACGGGCACCGAATCGAACATGTTCACCAGCGTGGTGGCCTTCCTCCTCCTCTGGATTGTGGTGCCCATCGTGCTCGGCCTCGTGGCCAACATCCTGACCAGCGCCCTCAAGGGCATGAAGCTGGGCACGCCCAACTCCATCCTGGGCGCAGCGGTCAGCGTGGTGAAATACTTCATCCTGCTCAGCTGCGTGCTCAACGTGATGGAGGCCCTCCACATCATGAACGAGGAAAAACGCGAAACGTCGAAGCTCTACGCCCCCGTGACGGGTGCCCTGCAATTCTTCTTCCCCGCCGACTCGACTGCCGCCGAACCCTTCGACGACGGGGAGCTGAAGGCCGACACCGTCTGGATTGACATGCAGCCCCAAACCGAAGCTACACAAGACCATGAATAAGACCCAACCGAACGGGGCTCCCTCGCCCAGCGCCGCTCCCGCACCCGAGAGCAACGCCTACGTGAAGGGGCTCACCGAAAAGCAATATGAATATGGCTTCACCACGGACGTCCACACCGACATCATCGAGCGCGGACTGAACGAGGACGTGGTGCGCCTCATCTCGGCCAAGAAAGGCGAGCCCGAGTGGCTCCTGGACTTCCGCCTGAAGGCTTTCCGCCACTGGCTCACGCTCGAACAGCCCGACTGGGCACACGTGAACCTCCCGGCCATCGACTACCAGGCCATCTCCTACTACGCCGACCCCACCAAGAAGCAACGCGACGAGGGGAAGAAGGAAATCGACCCCGAACTCATGAAGACGTTCGACAAGCTGGGCATCCCCCTCGAGGAACGCATGGCGCTGGCGGGCGTGGCCGTGGACGCGGTGATGGACTCCGTGAGCGTGAAGACGACCTTCAAGGAGAAGCTCCAGGAGAAGGGCATCATTTTCTGCTCCATCAGCGAAGCGGTGCGCGAGAACCCCGAACTGGTGCGGAAGTACCTGGGTTCGGTGGTGCCCTACCGCGACAATTATTTCGCCGCCCTGAACAGCGCTGTCTTCTCGGACGGCTCGTTTGTCTACATCCCGAAAGGGGTGCGCTGCCCCATGGAACTGTCCACCTACTTCCGCATCAACGCGCAGGGAACGGGACAGTTCGAACGCACGCTCATCGTCTGCGACGACGGGGGCTACGTGAGCTACCTCGAGGGCTGCACGGCACCGATGCGCGACGAGAACCAGCTCCACGCGGCTATCGTGGAAATCGTGGTGAACACGGATGCGGAGGTGAAGTACAGCACGGTGCAGAACTGGTATCCCGGCGACCGCGAAGGACGCGGCGGCGTGTACAACCTGGTGACGAAACGCGGACAGCTCCGCGGCGCACGCTCGAAACTCTCCTGGACGCAGGTGGAGACGGGCTCGGCCATCACGTGGAAATACCCCTCGTGCGTGCTCATGGGGGCGGGTTCGCAGGCGGAATTCTACTCCGTGGCGGTGACGAACAACCACCAGGAGGCCGACACGGGCACGAAAATGATACACATCGGGCCGGACACGCGCAGCACCATCATTTCCAAAGGCATCTCGGCGGGCAAGAGCCAAAACTCGTACCGAGGCCTCGTGAAGGTGGGCTCGAAGGCGGCCGGGGCGCGCAACTATTCGTCGTGCGACTCCCTGCTGCTCGGTTCGCACTGCGGCGCGCACACTTTCCCCTACATCGACGTGGCCAACCCCGACGCTACCGTGGAACACGAGGCTACCACCTCGCGCATATCGGAGGAACAGCTCCTCTACTGCAACCAACGCGGCATCCCGACGGAGGACGCCGTCTCGCTCATCGTGGGCGGCTACGCCCGCGACGTCATCAACAAGCTCCCCATGGAGTTTGCCGTCGAAGC
>CALZMA010000106.1 GCA_945788445.1 uncultured Bacteroidales bacterium
CATCCGCTGCGCGCGGACTTACCAAACGTCTACGCGCTTGGCTTTGGGGATATAGAGCGGCGATTTCTTGGTGATGTTCCACGCCGTGTACCACGCGTCGATGTGGGGCAATGCACCGTTCACGCGCCAGCGGGCGGGAGAGTGGGGGTCGGTCTTCACTTGCTGGCGGATTTGTTCCTCGCGCGTGTTGTTGGCCCAGATGAGGCCGTAGCTCAGGAAGAAGCGCTGCTCGGGCGTGAAGCCGTCGACCTTGCCGAGCGGGTGCTCCTTCATGGCGTTCTGGAGTGCCTGGTAGGCAATGTTCAGTCCGCCGTGGTCAGCGATGTTCTCGCCGAGGGTGAGCTGTCCGTTGGCCTTCAGGCCGGGAAGCACTTCGATGTTGTCGAAGAAGCGGCGCATCACCTGCGTGCGCTCGTTGAAGTTCTTCTTGTCGGCCTCAGTCCACCAGTTCTTCAGGTTGCCGTCCTTGTCGAACTGCGAGCCCTGGTCGTCGAAGCCGTGCGTCATTTCGTGGCCGATGACCACACCGATGGCACCGTAGTTGCAGGCATCGTCGGCTTCGGCGTTGAAGAAGGGCGGCTGCAGGATGCCCGCGGGGAAGCAGATTTCGTTGGTCGTGGGGTTGTAGTAGGCGTTGATGGTCTGCGGTTTCATGAGCCACTCCGTGCGGTCGGTGCGCTTGTTCACGCGCTTCTCGATGTAGTAGTTGCTCATGAACTTCGAGGCGCGCACCATGTTCTCGTAGTAGCTCAGCTTCTCGTCGATGTCGAGGGCCGAATAGTCCATCCACTGGTCGGGGTAGCCGATTTTCACGTAGAAGGTGTTGAGCTTCTCGTGGGCCTGGCGCTTTGTCTCTTCGCTCATCCAGCTCTGCTGGTCGATGCGCTGGCCGAGGGCAATCTGGAGGTTCTTGACGAGCTCCATCATGCGCTGCTTGGACGATTCGGGGAAATATTTCTCCACATACATGCGTCCGACAGCCATGCCCAGCGCACTCTCCACAGCACTCACCGCGCGCTTCCACCGCGGGCGGTCCTGCTCGGTGCCGCTCATGGTGCGGCTGTAGAAGTCGAACTGTGCGGCGCGGAAACGGTCGCTCAGGGCATCGGCGGCATCGTCCACTACCTTATAATAGAGATAAGCCTTCAGGTCCTCGAGCGGACAGTCGGCCAGGATGCGCTCCACCTCGTGGATGGGTTCGGGCTGGTTCACCGACACGTCGGCCACGGCGGGGATGCCGTTGAGCAGGCAGAGCGTGCTCCAGTCGATGCCGCCGAAGTCCTTCAGCAGGGCGGCGTAGGACATCTTGTGGTAGTTGTTCTCCACGTCGCGCAGCTGCGTGGCGCTGTACGAGGCTTCGGCAATGCGCGTCTCGATGCGCAGCACGCCCTCCATGGCGGCCTGGGCTTCGGCCTCGGACTTGCCCGTCATCGAGAAGAGTTGCTTCACGTAGTTGCGGTAGGCTTCGCGAATCTTGCGCGTGGGCTCGTCGTCGCCGAGGTAGTAGTCGCGTTCGCCCATGGAGATGCCGCCCTGGTTGATCTGCACGAGGTTCCACTCGGCATCCTTCAGGTCGGCATCGCAGCCGAGGTCGAAGAAAGTGCTCACGCCGTTGGCCGAGAGACGGGCCATTTCGAACTGCACGCCGGAGCGGCTGTCGATGGCCTCGATTTCGGTGAGCAGGGGACGGATGGGGTTGAAGTCTTCCGAATTGCGGCGCAGGCTGTCCATGGCGAGGCGGTAGAGCGAGCCTATTTTCTGCTCGAGCGAGCCTTGGGGATGCTGCGTGGCGGCGAGGCCCTCGATGAGTTCGCGGAGCTGGCGGCGGTTGTTCTCGGCCAGCAGTTCGAACTGGGAGTAGCGCGCATATTCCGCCGTGAGCGGGTGCGCTTCGCGCCAGCCCCCGGTGGCGTACTGGTAGAAGTCCGTGCCGGGGTTGGCCGTGAGGTCCATGTTGGCCTTGTCGATGCCCGAAACTTGTGCCGGCTGGGCCCAGGCTGTGCCGCAGGCCAGAGCCAGTGTGGGGAGAATGGTTTTCAGTTTCATATCGGTTGGATGAGTTGGTTTTGCGTTGAATGGGTTGCTTGCCCTCGCTGTGGGGGCAGCGGGCTTATTCGAGTGCCTCGAGTGCTTCTTCCCAGGCGGCTTCGGCCTCCTTGAGTTCGCGGCCCAGCTGGGCGTAGCGCTCGAAGAGCTTCTGGTCCGAAGCCCCTTCGGGGGTGGAGAGGCTGGCTTCGAGTTCGGCCTTCTCTTCCTCCAGGGCCATCACGCGGGCTTCCATCTGCTCCACGAGTTTTTCAGCCTTGCGGCGCTTGCGGGCCTGCTCCTTCTGTTCCTCGTAGGAGAGCTTGCCCTCCGAGGACGCGGCCTTCGCTTCGGCCTTGGGCTGTGCCTGCGCGGCCGAGGGAGAACCGGCGGTGTGGAGCTGGTCGAGCGTCTCGAGCTGTTTCTTTTCGAGGAAATCGTAGATGCCGCCGAGGTGCTCGCGGACCTTCCCTCCGCCAAACTCGTAGACTTTCTCCACGAGGCCGTCGAGGAAGTCGCGGTCGTGGCTCACCACAATGACCGTGCCGTCGAAGGCGAGGATGGCTTCCTTGAGCACGTCCTTGGTGCGCATGTCGAGGTGGTTGGTGGGTTCGTCGAGGATGAGGAAGTTGACGGGCTCGAGCAGCAGCTTGATCATGGCCAGGCGCGAGCGCTCGCCGCCCGAGAGCACTTTCACCTTCTTGTCCGAGGCTTCGCCGCCGAACATGAAGGCACCGAGTATGTCGCGTATCTTCAGGCGGATGTCGCCCTTGGCCACGCGGTCGATGGTGTCGAAAACGGTGAGCTCGCCGTCGAGGAGCTGCGCCTGGTTTTGGGCGTAGTAGCCCAGCTCGACGTTGTGGCCGAGCTTGAGGTTGCCCTCGAAGGGAATTTCACCCATGATGCACTTGACGAGGGTAGACTTGCCTTCGCCGTTCTTGCCCACGAAGGCCACTTTCTCGCCGCGCTTGATGGTGAGATTGACTTGGGAGAAGACGCAGTGGGGGCCGTAGTCCTTGCGCACGTCTTCGCAGATGAGGGGATAGTCGCCGGAACGCGAGCAGGGAGGGAACTTCAGGTGGAGACAGGAGTTGTCCACCTCGTCGACCTCGATGGGGACTATCTTTTCGAGTTGCTTGATGCGGCTCTGCACCTGTACGGCCTTGGTGGGCTTGTAGCGGAAACGCTCAATGAAGTCCTTGATGTCGGCAATCTCCTTCTGCTGGTTTTCGTAGGCGCGGAGCTGCTGCTCGCGGCGCTCGGCGCGGAGACGCACGAACTCGTCGTACTTCACCTTGTAGTCCGTGATGCGGCCGCAGCTGATTTCGAGCGTGCGGTTGGTGACGTTGTTGATGAAGGCGCGGTCGTGGCTCACGAGCACCACGGCACCGGCTTCGCGGCTCAGGAACTGTTCCAGCCAGCGGATGCTCTCGATGTCGAGGTGGTTGGTGGGTTCGTCGAGCAGGAGTACGTCGGGGCGGCGCAGGAGGAGCTTGGCCAACTCGATGCGCATGCGCCAGCCGCCGGAGAACTCGCGGGTGGGCCGGTCGAAGTCGGAGGGGGCAAAGCCCAGGCCCTGGAGCGTGCGCTCGAGTTCGGCGTGGTAGTTCAGGCCGCCCATCATGTTGAAGCGCTCGCTCTCGTGGGTGAAGCGTTCCACCAGCTCCATGTAGGCAGCACTTTCGTAGTCGGTGCGTTCGGCCAGCTGCGCGTTGAGCCGGTCGATGCGTTCCTGGAGCTGGCTGATGTGCTCAAAAGCCTTTTCGGCCTCTTCGCGTACGGTGTGTTCGTCGCTGAGGACCATCACCTGGGGCAGGTAGCCGATGGTGCAGTCGTTCTGGAGCGCCACGGTGCCTCCCGTGGGCTGTTGCAGGCCGGCAAGGATTTTGAGTAGGGTAGACTTGCCCGCGCCGTTCTTTCCGACAAGCGCGATGCGGTCTTTTTTGTTTATAACAAACGACACGTCCGCAAAGAGCGGACGTGCGCTGAATTCTACACTGAGGTTTTCTACAGAAAGCATGGGTGAGGAATGTTGCAGGCTGTGGGGCCGGGGGACCGTCCTTATACATTATATAATATAAAAAGGGTAGGGTGGGCGAGCATGCGCCGCCCCCTCATGCGCCCTAAATATTATAGGTGTGGGATGGCCCGGGAAGCGGCCCCGCAACCAGTGCGAATTAGTAGCTGCGGGCCACGATTACGCGGCAGGTGGCGGGCTTGCCGCTCACCATGTCCACACCGAGGTTCTCCTGGCTGTAGCCGTAGGGCACGCAGCGGATGGTGGCCTGCGTTTCGGCCTTGATTTGGGCTTCGGTCTCTTCGGTGCCGTCCCAGGGGCAGAGGAAGAAGCCGCCGTCCTTCACGCGCTCCTTGAACTCTTCGTAGTTGTCGCAGGGGAAGATGTTGTCGTCGAGGCGCTTCTTGGCCTTGTTGTAGATGTTGGTCTGGATTTCCTCGAGGAGGTTCTTCACGAAGTCCTCGATGCCTTCGAAGGGGAGCACCTGCTTCTCGAGCGTGTCGCGGCGCATGAGTTCGATGGTGCCGTTCTCCAGGTCGCGCTTGCCCATGACGAGACGCACGGGCACGCCCTTCAGCTCGTAGTCGGCAAACTTGAAGCCCGGACGCTTGTTGTCGGCGTTGT
>CALZMA010000107.1 GCA_945788445.1 uncultured Bacteroidales bacterium
TCCATGTCGAGGTGGTTGGTCGGCGTGTCGAGGATGAGGCAGTTGGCGTTGCGGAGCTGCATGCGCGCAATCATGCAGCGCATTTTTTCGCCACCGGAGAGCACGTTCACCTTCTTCAGGATGTCTTCGTCCTTGAAGAGCATGCGTCCGAGGAAGGCCTTGAAGTAGACGTCGTTGCCTTCGCCGTACTGGCTGAGCCAGTCGAGCATGTTGTAGTCGGTGTTGAAGAAGGCGGTGTTGTCGAGCGGGAGGTAGGCCGTGGTGATGGTCACGCCCCACTTGAAGCTGCCCGCGGCGGGCTTGGCGTTGCCGTTGATGATTTCGAAGAGGGCCGTCATGGCGCGCGGGTCGTGGCTGAGGAATACAATCTTCTCGTCCTTCTCCACCGTGAAGTTGAGGTGGTCGAAGAGCACGGTGCCGTCGTCGGTTACCGCCTTGAGGTCGCTCACTTCGAGAATTTGGTTGCCCGGTTCGCGTTCCATCTGGAAAATGATGCCGGGGTACTTGCGCGTAGAGGGCTTGATTTCCTCCACGTTGAGCTTCTCGAGCATCTTCTTGCGGCTCGTGGTCTGTCGGCTCTTGGCCACGTTGGCCGAGAAGCGGCGGATAAATTCCTCCAGTTCCTTCTTCTTCTCCTCGGCCTTCTGCTTCTGGTTCTGTGCCTGGCGGAGGGCCAGCTGCGACGACTCGTACCAGAAGGAGTAGTTGCCCGAGAAGAGCGTCACCTTGCCGAAGTCGATGTCGACGGTGTGGGTGCAGACTTGGTCGAGGAAGTGGCGGTCGTGGCTCACGACGAGTACGGTGTGTTCGAAGTTGCCCAGGTACTCTTCGAGCCATTCCACGGTCTCGAGGTCGAGGTCGTTGGTAGGTTCGTCGAGCAGGAGGTTGTCGGGTTCGCCGAAGAGGGCCTGTGCCAACATCACGCGCACCTTCTCCTTACCGCTCAGGTCGCCCATGCGCTTGCCGTGGAGTTTCTCTTTGATACCCAGACCGCTGAGGAGGGTAGCGGCGTCGTTCTCGGCGGTGTATCCGCCCATCTGTGCAAACTTGTCCTCGAGTTCGGCCACCTTGATGCCGTCTTCGTCGGAGAAGTCTTCCTTGGCGTAGAGCTCGTTGCGCTGCTGCATCACTTCCCACATGGTGGTGTGGCCCATGAGCACCGTGTCGAGCACGGTGTATTCGTCAAACTTGAAGTGGTCCTGGCTCAGCACGGAGAGGCGTTCGCCCGGGCCCATCTCCACGGTGCCCTTGTTCGGTTCGAGTTCGCCCGAGATGGCTTTCAGCAGCGTGGACTTGCCGGCGCCGTTGGCACCGATGATGCCGTAGATGTTGCCGCTGTTGAACTTGAGGTTGACGTCTTGGTACAGTACGCGCTTGCCGAACTGTATGGCCAGGTTGGAAAGGGTTATCATTGAGAGTGGTTGTTGCTTGTTTTGCTTTAGGGGGTTGGATGGATATTGCCATGCGATGAGGCTCGGGGCTGCGTGCCTCCAAGTCTCATCGCTCTATGGTTGCCGTGCGGCTATGCTTCAGCCGGACGCAGGTCTATTTTCAGTTCGTCGAGCTGTTTCGGGTCAACGGCCGAGGGGGCATCGAGCATCACGTCGCGGCCGGAGTTGTTCTTCGGGAAGGCAATGCAGTCGCGGATGCTGTCGAGGCCGGCGAAGAGGGACACCCAGCGGTCGAGGCCGTAGGCGAGGCCGCCGTGGGGAGGTGCGCCGAACTTGAAGGCGTTCATGAGGAAGCCGAACTGCTCCTGGGCGCGTTCGGGCGTGAAGCCCAGCACGTCGAAGATCTTGGCCTGAAGTACGGCATCGTGGATACGGATGGAGCCGCCGCCCACTTCCACGCCGTTGCACACCATGTCGTAGGCATCGGCCAGCACTTCGGCGGGGTTGGTGTCGAGCAGGGGGATGTCCTGCGGGCGGGGTGCGGTGAAGGGGTGGTGCATGGCGAGCAGGCGGCCCTCCTCGTCGCTCCATTCAAACATGGGGAAGTCTACGACCCAGAGGAGCGCGAACTTGTTCTTGTCGCGCAGGCCGAGGCGCTGTCCCATTTCGAGGCGGAGCTCGCAGAGCTGCTTGCGCGTCTTCATGGCATCGGGACCCGACAGGATGAGGATGAGGTCGCCGGGCTTGGCTTCCATCTTGTCGCGCAGCCGGGCGAGCACTTCGGGGGTGTAGAACTTGTCGACGGAACTCTTCACGCTGCCGTCCTCACCGACGCGGGCGTAAACGAGGCCCTTGGCACCGATTTGCGGCGACTTCACGAAGTCCGTGAGCTGGTCGAGCTGCTTGCGCGTGTAGTGGGCGCAGCCTTCGGCACAGATACCGCCGATGTAGGCTGCCTCGTTGAATACGCCGAACGAGCCCGTGCCCTTCAGCGTGTCCATGAGTTCGACAAACTCCATGCCGAAGCGCATGTCGGGCTTGTCGGAGCCGAAGCGGCGCATGGCCTCGTGCCAGGACAGGCGGAGGAAGGGGGCTTCGCCGAGGTCGTAGCCGCGCACTTCCTTGAAGAGGTACTTGGCCATCTCCTCGAAGGTGGAGATGATGTCGTCTTGCGTCACGAACGACATTTCGCAGTCAATCTGTGTAAACTCGGGCTGGCGGTCGGCGCGGAGGTCTTCGTCGCGGAAGCACTTGGCAATCTGGAAGTAGCGGTCGATGCCGGCCACCATGAGGAGCTGCTTCAGCGTCTGCGGACTCTGGGGCAGGGCGTAGAACTGGCCGGGATTCATGCGCGAGGGCACAATGAAGTCGCGGGCACCTTCGGGGGTAGAACCGATGAGCACGGGTGTCTCGATTTCCAGGAAGCCCTTGGAGTCGAGGAAGTTGCGCACGGCGATGCAGAACTTGTGGCGCAGCTCGAGGTTGGCGCGCACGTTTTCGCGGCGCAGGTCGAGGTAGCGGTACTTCATGCGCAGGTCGTCGCCGCCGTCCGTGTGGGCCTCGATGGTGAAGGGAGGCGTGAGCGAGGCGTTGAGGACGTTCAGTTCGCTCACGATGATTTCGATGTCGCCCGTGGGCATCTTGTCGTTCTTCGAGTAGCGTTCGTTTACCGTACCCTTTATCTGGATTACAAACTCGCGGCCCAGCTTGTTGGCCTGGGCGCAGAGTTCTGCGTCTTGTTCTTCGTTAAACACCAGCTGGGTGATGCCGTAGCGGTCGCGCAGGTCAATAAACGTCATGCCGCCCATTTTGCGGCTGCGCTGCACCCATCCCGCGAGGGTCACTTGTTCGCCTACATGGTCAATGCGGAGTTCGCCGCAGGTTTTGGTTCTATACATATTTGGCTTGATTTTTGAATATTCCTTGGATGTTCTCGTTCAGCCGCAAGGCGCAAGCGGACGGGGCCGCTCGGGCTTGGCGTAGGTTGAATAGATTGAACGCGCGAAAGTACAAATAGTTTTTTACTTCTGTTTGTTTCCTTAAAGAAATCTTTTCGCGCGGTGTGCGGGAGCGTGCTCAGCGCTGCCCGTACACCTCGCGGTAGAGGGTGTCCTTGATTTCGTGGAAATGCTTTTCGCCGAAGCCGGCATCGGTACACATCAGGCGCAGCGGCAGGAAGGCTTCGCCGGCGCGGTAGGGCGGCTGGAGGTAGGGCGGGGTGAGGAGCGAAAACCCGCCGCGCTCGTAGAAGCCGATGCGGCGGCGCGCCATTTCTTCGGTCGGCTCCTCCACCTCCAGCACGATGGGGAGCGGGCTTTGCAGGGCCACGAACTGGGCGAGGGCACGCGCCCCTTTCTTCCCGTTGCGCTTTTCGGGCAAGATGGCGAAGTGCTCCACGTAGACAAACGTCTCGAAATGCCAAGCCGTCAGCAGGCCGCAGAAGTCCCCGCCTTCGGCAATGGCGTAGCCGCTGAAGTAGCGGTGGCCGCCGAGCATCTGTGTCCATACGTCAGTGGGGCGCCGCTCCGCCAGCGGGAAAGCCTGTTCGTAGAGGGGTGCCGCTTGGCCGGTCCATTCGGGGGAGAGTGGAAGCAGGGAGAGTGGGGGAGTGGAGAGGTCCATGGTCAGTTAGTCTTTGAGGAAAATGAGGGAGAGAATGTGGCCCAACCGTTCGCGCAGGGCAGCCTCGTCGTCGAGGCGCACGTCGACGGTGAGCACCGTGGTGGTGGCGGTGTAGTCGCGTGCCGGGATGTCGGCACCCGCTTCGCGCACGAAGCGCATGGCCACGTCGGCATCCGCATAGGGCACTTCCACGCGGAACTGCGCCTTCAGGATGCAGGTCTCTTTCTCGGCCAGGTCGAGTGCCTCGCCGGCCACCGTCTTGTAGGCCACGCCGAGCGGGCCCGTGCCGAGTTTCACGCCGCCGAAATAGCGCACCACTACCGCCAGGGTGTAGGTAAGTTCGCGCGAAACGATTTGTCCCAGAATGGGGCGGCCCGCCGTGCCCGAAGGTTCGCCGTCGTCCTGTGCGCGGGTCACCTGTTGCGGGCCGTAGCCCACCACGTAGGCGTAGCAGACGTGGCGCGCGTCGTAGAACTTCTTCTTGTACTGTGCCGCCAGGGCCTTGGCTTCGGCCTCGTCGGCCACGTGGTGGACAAACGCCAAAAAGCGGGAGCGCTTCTCGGTGAGTTGCGCTTCCGCAGGTTGTTTCAGTGTGAGATAGGTGTCGCTCATGTTG
>CALZMA010000108.1 GCA_945788445.1 uncultured Bacteroidales bacterium
CCGAAACGGAAAATCTTGCATCATCCCAAATTAACCTGCAGACTCGGGATTACCTACCGATGAAGCAGAAATGTCTAACTTAAATGCTACTTTTTGTAGCGGAATCATTATTCATTATTCTTGAATCGCCTCCGCACCGCAGTCCGCCTCACCCTGTGCCTCCTCATCGGGGGCTACCTCCTGTTGCTCGGACTCTTCAAAATACCCTTTTGCCAGCGCGCCGTCACACAGTTGGCCTCGCAAACGCTTTCATCCGCGCTCCACACCCGCGTCTCCATCGGCGAAGTGGAAGTGGGGCTCTTCAACCGTGTCCTGCTGCGCGATGTGCATTTGGAGGACCAGCAGGGCCGCCCGCTGCTTACCGCGCGGGTAGTTTCGGCCAAAATCGAACTCCGTTCGCTCTTCCGCGAGCAGATTTGTCTCCGCACGGTTTCCCTGCTCGATGCTGCGGCCCGGCTGTCAAAGCCTTCGCCCGATGCACCGGCCAACTACCAGTTTGTGCTCGATGCCCTCGCCTCGAAAGACAAGGACAAGGCCCCGAAGCCGCTCAACCTGTCCATCCGCAGCGTCATCCTGCGCCGCGTGGCACTCCACTACGACGAAGCCTGGCAACCCGCCACGCCCCACCTGTTCAACCCCGCCCACGTGGGACTGACCGACATCAATGCCAACATCAGCCTGCGGCAAATCAGCGGGCAGCGCATAGAACTGCGCGTGCGCAGCCTCTCGTTCCGCGAGCAGTGCGGTCTGGCACTCAACGACCTCCGCCTGAAGTGTTCGGCCACGCGCCACGGTGCCAGCATTCCCTTTCTCCATGCCGACCTCCCCCACTCCCGCCTGCGCCTCGACGGACTCGAAGCCTCGTACCGTTGGGGGAAAAACGGCGAGGCCGTGTGGCCCACGCTCCACCTTACGGCCAACCTATCGCGCCTGCTTGTCCACACCGACGACCTGCGCCCGCTGCTCGGCACAAAGCTCCCCGAAGAGCTCCACATCGGGCTCGATGCCCGCGGACAAATCGCCCTCAGTCCCGACAACCTTGCCTTCCGTGGCGGGCACCTCCGTTCCACCCCCGAAGGCATCGAAGCGCAGTTCAGCCTCGAAGCGCCGCGCAGCGGCAAGCGCATAGAGGGTTTGAAAGCCCACCTCGCCACGTTCAGCGTGGAAGGGCCTTTTGTCGAACGTCTTCTTTCCTCCCTCTCCCCCAGCTCCACCTCTTCGCTCCCCGCCACACTCGGCCGCCTCGGCCACGTGAGCGGAACGCTCCGTCTCGCCTACGACCCTCAAGGCGAAACGGAACTCCTCGGCAATGTCCAGACGGATGTCGGAACACTGACGGCCCGGCTCAGCCAAACGGCCCAGAAGACTGAAGGGGAAATCAAACTCACCGATGCCGCTCCCGCCGTTTTGCTGAAAAACGAAGCGCTCCCCTCGCTGCTGTCCCTCCACAGCCGCTTTTCCGTCGTACAGACACCGGGACAGGCGGGTTCCTGGTTAGCAAGGGTGCGCGGGGGCCACTGCGAGCTCCACGTAGACAAGCTCCAACAGGGGAACAACAGCTACGAGGGCCTCCTGTTCCGTGCCGACTATGCCCACGGACAAACCACCGGCCAGCTCCACTGCGCCGACCCCACCCTCGGCCTCGATGCCGAGTTTGCCCTTGGCGGACCGCTCCACCGGCCTGCCACCCTGCGCCTCAGCGCCGACCTCGCCCGCCTCGCGCCTGCCCAGCTCGGCCTCACCCGGGCACTCGGCAAGGCCACCCTGCACGGCCGCATTGCACTTCAGGCCGATGCCCTGCAAGCTGCACTGCCCACCGGGGAACTCCAGCTCCAGAACTTCTCCGTGGAAAACGGGCCGCACGGCGATTACCATCTCCAGTCCCTGCTCGCCCGCCTCGAGCAGCCCCACCCCACCCGCCAAAAGCTCACGCTGCGCAGCGACTTCCTCGATGCCGACCTCGAAGGCCCGCTCTCCGCGGGAAAGGCCGTGGACCACCTGAAGTCACTGGCCGCACGCCTCCTGCCCGGCATCGTCGCGGCCGCGCCGTCCACTTCGGCCGAAGCGCCCGCGTGGACCGTGTCGGCGCAGCTCAAGCGCACCGACATTCTCCGCCAGTTGGGCGGCATATACCTTTCGCTCCAAGGGCCGCTCCAACTTTCCGGAAAACTGGACACGGGCGAAGGGCGCACATCCCTCACGCTGTCTGTTCCGGGCATCGAAGCTGCGGGACAAGCCTTTGGCCCTTCGTCACTCTTCCTTTCGGGCAGCTCGACAGACTACAGCGCCTTGCTGAAAACGCAAAAACAATGGTCGGGCAAGGACTTCAATGTGGCCCTCTCCCTCCACACGACCGGCGGCAACCTCCAGAGCCGTCTGGCCTGGCGCGGACAGGGCACCGCCCAAGCCTACCACGGCGACTTCTGTGCCACCACGGGCTTCCGGCGCGCGGCCCACGAGCCCTTCCGCATCGAAACCACCATCCACCCCACGGAGTTCACGGTCGGCGACTCGCTCTGGCAGATCAGTTCGGGCCACCTGCTCGTGCAGGGCGACGACGTGGCCATCGACAGCCTCCGCGTGGGCCATGCCCTCCAGTCGCTCACGATTGACGGCCGGCTGGCCAAGAACCGGCGCGACTCCCTCGTGGCCCACTTGCACGAAGTGGAAATCGACTACATCCTCTCGCTCGTCAATTTCGACGACGTGGCCTTTGGCGGACGTGCCTCGGGCACCGCCGTCTTCACCCGCGCCGAGGGCAACATGGACCTTCGCGCCGCCCTCACCGTGCCCGACTTCAGCTTCAACTACTGCCCCATGGGCGCGGCCCAAATCTATGGAAAATGGGAGCCCGAGACAAAACGCATCGTGCTCGATGCCGACATGGTAAGCCGCACCTCGGGCATCACGGCACAAACCACCGTGGCGGGCTACATTGCCCCCTCGGAAAAGGCGCTGCGGCTCGACATCGGCGCGCACCGCTCCGACCTCCGTTTCCTCAATCCCTACGTCGAGGACATCTTCGACCACTTCGGCGGCGACGTGACGGGCGACATCTGCCTGTACGGCCCGTTCAAGAAACTCGACTTTCAGGGCGACGTCACGGTCAATGCCGAGGGTACCGTTCGTTCCACGGGCGTACACTACCGCCTGTCGGACGGCCACGTGGCACTGCGGCCGGGGGCATTCACCTTCAGCGACTTCAAGGTGTCGGACCTCCGCCACGGCCAGGGCACTGCCCAGGGACAGCTGCGCCACACCCACCTCAAACGGCTCAACTACGATTTCTACGTGGAGGCCAACAATCTCCTTTGCTACGACCAGCCCGAGAGCCCCGACATGCCGTTCTACAGCACGGCCTACGGCACAGGGCACATCACGCTCGGGGGACGGCCCGGCCTCTTCGCGGCCGACATTTCGCTCAGTCCCACCGCGCCCACCTTCTTCGTCTACACCCAGGGAGCCGGCGCAGCGAGTGAGGCCGAAGGCTTTGTCCGTTTCCACGAGGCACGCAGCAGCACCTTGCCTGCCGACACCGCCGCGCGGGCGGCCGGGGGCCAGGCACCGGCAGCACCGGACATACCCGTGGCGACTTCGGGCACGGACATCTACCTGACCCTGAACATCGCGGCCAACCCCACGGCCGAGCTGCGCGTCATCACCGACCCCCGCACAGGCGACCAGCTCTCCGCGTTCGGCACGGGCAGCCTCCGCGCCACCTATCACAACAAAGGCAGTTTCGAACTCTACGGCACTTACCGCGTGGACCGCGGCAGCTACAAGATGTCTATCCAGGACGTCATCCGCAAGAACATGGCGCTCACTGCGGGCAGCACGCTCACCTTCACGGGCAACCCGCTCGACGGCGACCTCGACCTGCGCGCCGTGCAGACCATCACGGGCGTTCCCCTCTCGGACCTCAACTATGCGGCGGGCTTTGCCCAAAAGACGGCGAAGGTCGACTGCATTCTCCACATTGGCGGCAAGGCCCGCAGCCCGCAGGTAAGCTTCGACCTCGACTTCCAGAACATCACCGACGACGAGCGCCAGATGGTGCGCCAGCTCATTGCCACGGACGACGACCTCAACCGCCAGGCCATTTACCTGCTCGGCATCGGCCGTTTCTACACGACCTCGGCGGGCGAGGGAGCGGTCAGCAGCAGCCAGCAGAACAGTGCCGCCATGCGTTCGCTGCTCTCCACCACGCTCACGGGCCAGCTCAACGAGGCCATCTCCAATGCGCTCGGTTCGCGTTCGCAGTGGACCTTCGGCACCAACTTCACGTCGGGCACTACGGGGTGGAACGACCTCGAGGTGGACGGTCAGCTCCAGGGCCGTCTCTTGAACGACCGCCTGCTCATCAACGGCAACTTGGGCTATCGCGACCGCCCCACTTCCACCTCCAACTTCGTGGGCGACTTCGACATCCGCTACCTGCTCACGCCGAAGGGCGGGGTGAGCCTGCGGGCCTACAGCGAAACCACGGACCGCTACTTCACCCGCTCCTCGCTCACCACGCAAGGTGTAGGCCTCAGCCTGCAGCGCGACTTCACCCGCTTCTGGCAACTCTTCCGCCGCGAACGCAAAAAGCGCG
>CALZMA010000109.1 GCA_945788445.1 uncultured Bacteroidales bacterium
AAATCGGTTGTAAACACCTTACAACCCGAAAATAAACGCATTATTAAAAAATCGGGCAGTTCGATTTATCTGCTGTATTATGCGAAAAAAACAGCCGTTTTAGTGGAATGCGGTTTTTTGTCCAATCCGCAGGAAACCGCGAAACTCAAAGACGATGCATACCAAAAGCAACTTGCGTTTTCTGTTGCTTTGGGTATTTTGGAATATATGAATTCGTAAATAAGGAAGAAGAAAAATGGCATTGAAATCAAAATCGGTCTATGTTTGTTCTGCCTGCGGGCACGAGACCTCCAAGTGGTTCGGGCAATGCCCCGCCTGTCAGGAATGGAATACGATGGAGGAGGAAGTGCGTGCGGTGGAGACAGGCACGCAAAAGAAAAACCGTGCAATTAGCTATGAAAATCGCGCATCAGTGCAAAAGTTAAGCGAAATTTCCGCGAATACCGAACACCGATTTGACACGGGGCTTCGCGAACTCAACCGCGTGCTCGGCGGCGGCATTGTGCCCGGCTCACTCGTGCTGATGGGCGGCGAACCGGGCATCGGCAAGTCGACCCTCCTGCTCCAGACCGCCCTGCGCCTCGCCGGCCGCCGCCTGCTCTACGTCAGCGGCGAGGAAAGCGAGCGGCAGATCAAGCTCCGCGCCGACCGCATCCCCCGGCACACCACCGACATCCTCCTGCTCTGCGAAACGCGCCTCGAAAAGGTGTTTGACCACGTGCGCGAGGTGCGTCCCGACATCCTCGTGGTCGATTCCATCCAGACCATGGCCCTCGAGACCGTCGAAGCCTCGCCCGGCTCCGTGACGCAGATACGCGAGTGTGCCGCCCTCCTGCTGAAGTTCGCCAAGGAGAGCGGCGTGCCCGTGCTGCTCGTGGGACACATCACCAAGGAGGGCGCCATCGCCGGCCCGAAGGTGCTCGAACACATCGTGGACACCGTGCTGCAGTTCGAGGGCGACCGCCACAACATGTACCGCATACTCCGCAGCATCAAGAACCGCTTCGGCTCCACCGCGGAGCTGGGCATCTACGAAATGCGCGGCGACGGGCTCCGCCCCGTGGACAATCCGAGCGAACTCCTCCTGACCCAGGGCAACGAACCCCTCAGCGGCGTTGCCATCGCGGCGGCTATCGAGGGCATCCGCCCCTTCCTCATCGAAACGCAGGCCCTCGTCTCCACCGCAGCCTACGGCACGCCGCAACGCTCCGCCACGGGCTTCGACCTGCGCCGCCTCAACATGCTCCTCGCCGTGCTCGAAAAACGCGTGGGCTTCAAGCTCGTGCAGAAGGACGTGTTTCTCAACATCGCGGGCGGCCTCCGCGTGACCGACCCGGCCATCGACCTTTCCGTCATCGCCGCCGTGCTCTCGAGCAACGTCGATACCGCCATCGAACGCGGTGTCTGCATGGCCGGCGAGGTGGGACTGAGCGGCGAAATCCGTCCGGTGAGCCGCATCGGCCAGCGCATCAGCGAAGCGGAAAAGCTCGGTTTCCAGCGCATCCTCGTTCCCGAAGGAAACCTCAAGGGACTCGAAGACCGCAAGGCCGACATCGAAATCGTGCCCGTGGCCCGCGTGGAACACGCCCTGCGACAGCTCTTCGGGTAGGGCACGGTGCCTGCTCAACCTCATTACCCCATCATTCACAAACGGCGCGCGCCGCGCGCTTTCCCCTCCATGCTCCGACAACTCAACCTCCGCGTGCAGCCCCACGTTGCTGCCGACGAACAGAAGCTCATCCGCACGGCAGCCTCCGAGCTCGCCATCGACGCGCGCACCATCTGCGGCCTGCGCATCCGCCGGCGCAGCATCGATGCCCGCCAGCGGCAGATATACATCAACCTTTCGCTCGACCTCTTCATCAACGAGATGCCGCCGCGCCTCGATTTCGAACCCATCGACTACCCCGACGTGAGCCGCGCGCCCCGCGTGATTGTCGTGGGGGCGGGACCGGGCGGACTCTTCGCCGCCCTGCGCCTCATTGAGCTCGGACTGCGTCCCGTGGTCCTCGAACGCGGCAAGGATGTCCACGAACGGCGCAAGGACATTGCCCTCATCTCCCGCAACCACCAGGTAGACGCCGAGAGCAACTACTCCTTCGGCGAAGGCGGGGCGGGGGCCTATTCCGACGGCAAGCTCTACACCCGTTCGAAGAAGCGGGGCAACGTGGAGAAGATACTCCGCGTGTTCTGTCAGTTCGGAGCGTCGACCGACATCCTCGTCGACGCCCATCCCCACATAGGCACGGACCGCCTGCCCCGCATCATCGAGGCCATGCGCGAGCAAATCAAGCGCTCGGGTGGCGAAGTGCATTTCCAGACCCGCGTGGACCGCATCGTGGTGGAGCAGGGCAGGGCCACAGGCGTGGAGTGTGCTGGCGGACAGGCCTTCCACGGTCCCGTCATCCTGGCCACGGGCCACTCCGCCCGCGATGTCTACCGCCACCTCGCCGCGGCCGGCATAGCCATTGAGCCCAAGGGCATCGCCGTGGGCGTGCGCCTCGAACACCCCGCCGAACTCATCGACCGCATCCAGTACCACAACGCCGCCGGCCGCGGCAAGTATCTCCCCGCCGCCGAATACAATTTCGTGGCCCAGTCGCAGGGCCGCGGCGTGTACAGTTTCTGCATGTGTCCCGGCGGTGTGGTGGTTCCCGCCGCCACCGGGCCGCGCCAGGTTGTGGTGAACGGCATGAGCCCCTCCCAACGCAACACGGCGTGGAGCAATTCGGGCATGGTGGTCGAGACCCGGCCCGAAGACCTCGGCGGAGAGATTGCCCCCTTCCTCACCGAGGCCATGGCCGACGGCGAGTTCGCCGCCAACCACCCCGACATCGACAACCCCGACAGCCCCCTGCGCATGATGTACTTCCAGGAGGCGCTCGAGAAGGCCTGCTGGCAACAGGGCGGCCGCTCCCAGACAGCTCCGGCCCAGCGAATGGCCGACTTTGTGAACCGACGCTTGAGCTACGACCTGCCCAAGTCGAGCTACACCCCGGGCCTCATTTCCTCGCCCCTCCACTTCTGGATGCCGCAGTTCGTGACGAAACGCCTCATCGAGGGTTTCAACGCCTTCGGCCGCCGCAGCCACGGCTTTCTCACCAACGAGGCCGTCATGATTGCCGCCGAAACGCGCACCTCCTCGCCGGTCCGCATCCTGCGCGACGCGGAGACGCTCTGCCACGTGGAGATTGAGGGACTGTATCCCTGTGGCGAAGGCGCGGGCTATGCGGGCGGCATCGTTTCCGCAGCCATCGACGGCGAACGCTGCGCCGAACAGCTCAAGCGGGGCGTTGCCTTTCAGTGAGTAGGGCAGGGCGGGGCGAGGCATTGGCCGGAAGGCGTACCGAAAGGCCGTGCTGCAGCCCCGGTCCCATAGTCCGGCATTTCCACAAACAGCATTTCCCACTTCACTCCCATGCTTTCCTCCGAAACCTTCCAGGCCCACGTGGCCGTGCTCGCCGAAGCGGCCGCGCAGTGCCACGCCGCCGTCAACCAGACCTACGACGGCTACCTCCCCTACGCCTTCCACCTCCGCCTGACGGCATCCTATGCCCTCCGCTTCCTCCCCCTCCTTCAGCTCGACGAGGCGCAGGGCGAAACAGTCCTCGCTGCGGCTTACTTCCACGACACGCTCGAAGACGCGCGCCTCAGCTACAACGACCTCAACGCCCTGCTCAACCGCCTGAAGGGCGAACACGGCCTGCGCCTCGACGTACACGCCGCGGCAGAGGCGGTCTACGCCCTCACGAACGACAAGGGACGCACCCGGGCCGAGCGGGCCGGCGATGCCTACTACCAAGGCATCCGCGAAACGCCCTTCGCGCCTTTCCTGAAGATGTGCGACCGTCTCGCGAACCTGCGTTACTCCACCCTGTGGACCCCCCGGCAGCGCATGGCCCAGGTTTACGCCGAAGAGATGCCCCATTTCCTCAAAAACATCGGCCAAGTGCCCGAAGAAATGGTGCGCGAGGCCGAAAGACTCCTTTCAGAATAAAAAAACTTCGCGGCGGCGTGCCGTGTATCGCTTTTTTGTGTAGTTTTGCGAAGTCATTATGGCAGAAAGAACCAGGAACCCAGTTCCTCCTTCCTCAATCTCGCAAACATAACCTTCTAATATCACTCAACAAACAACCCTCTGTATGAAACCTACACTCTTTCTCCTCGCAGCAGGTATGGGTAGCCGCTACGGTGGCTTGAAGCAGCTCGACGAACTCGGCCCCCACGGCGAAACCATCATGGACTACTCCATCTACGACGCCATCAACGCCGGCTTCGGCAAGCTCGTTTTTGTAATCCGCAAGGACTTTGAAGAAGACTTCCGCCGCATCGTGCTCTCGAAGTACGAAGGCCACATCCCCTGCGAGCTCGTGTTCCAGAGCCTCGACGCGCTGCCCGAAGGCTTCACCTGCCCCGCAGACCGCACCAAGCCCTGGGGTACGAACCACGCCGTGATGATGGGTAAGGACGTTATCAAGGAACCCTTCGCCGTGCTCAACTGCGACGACTTCTACGATCGCGACGCTTTCCGCGTGATGGGCAAGTGGCTGAGCGACCTTCCCGAAGG
>CALZMA010000110.1 GCA_945788445.1 uncultured Bacteroidales bacterium
CAGGTCTTGCAGAGGAAGGTGGACATGCAGAACTTCTCGCCCTTGTCTTCGGGGTTGGTGCGGCCGAGACCCATGAAGTCGTCCCAGCTGATGCCGAGGCGGGCGGGGAACTGGTTCATATACTTGTTGAAGAGGCCTTCGTCGAAGTAGTCGTGACCTGCGGGTACGGGAGTGTGTACCGTGTAGAGCGAAGAAGCGCGAACGAGCTCGAGGGCTTCGTTGAAGTTCAGGCCGCTCTGTACGTAGTCAACCAAACGCTGCACGTTGCAGAGGGCAGCGTGGCCTTCGTTGCAGTGGTAGATTTCCTTCTCGATGCCGAGCTGCTTGAGGGCGAGCATACCACCGATACCGAGGAGGTACTCCTGCTTGATACGGTTTTCCCAGTCGCCACCGTAGAGGGAGTGGGTGATGCGGCGGTCGTACTCGGAGTTCATCTCGTTGTCCGTATCGAGGAGGTAGAGGGAGATGCGACCTACATTGGCGCGCCAGAGGGTGGTGTGAACCGTGAAGTTGGGATAGGGAACGTCAACGACAACCTGGTTGCCGTCCTTGTCGAGCACGCGCTCGATGGGGAGGTTGTCGAAGTCCTGCGGTTCGTAGTTGGCAATCTGCTGACCGTCCATAGAGAGGGTCTGCGTGAAGTAGCCGTAGCGATAGAGGAAACCCACAGCTACCATGTCGACGTTGCTGTCAGATGCTTCCTTCAGGTAGTCGCCGGCGAGGATGCCGAGGCCACCGGAGTAGATTTTCAACACGTGGCTCAAACCGTACTCCATGCAGAAGTAGGCTACCGAGGCGCGCTTGGGGTTGGGCTTCACGTCCATGTACTTGCGGAAGTCGCCGTACACCTTGTCCATGCGGGCGATGATCTCGGGGTTCTGCGAGAGTTCCTTCAGGCGGTCGTAGTCGATGCTGCGGAGCAGTTCGATGGGGTTGCGGCCCACCTTCTTCCAGAGATCTTCGTCGAGACTGGCAAAGAGGTCGCGTGCTTCAGTGTTCCATGACCACCAAAGGTTGTGAGCCAGCTCGTCCAACTTTTTCAGTGCCTCGGGAATGTGGCTTTTCACGTTTACCACTTTCCAGGTAGGCTGGTTTGAGTTGCTGATTTTAATATTCATTGATTATAGAAATAAGTGAATTGTTGAATGATTTTGCTTGGAGTGTGTGTGCCGCGGCGGTTGCGGCACTGCGGGCTAACGGCCGAGGGCGAAGTCGTAGGCCTGGTAGTAGTACTTGATGAAGTTCTTCCACTGGGCCTTGTCGGCGAGGCGGGCGGCATTGTTGCGTGCTGCGGTGCGCTCCTTGGCCGTCATGTCGAGCATGGTGCGGATGGTGGCGCACATTTCGGCCGATACTTCAAAGAAGTTGCCGTCGGTGCGGTGGATGACCTTCACGCCGTCGGCCAGTTCGCCTTCGCGGCCGAGCACTTCGTTCACCCACTGTCCGAAACCGCTGAGGTCCGTGGTGACGCAGGGCGTGTGGAAGGCGCAGCTTTCGAGCGGGGTGTAGCCCCAGGGCTCGTAGTACGAGGGATAGAGGGCGAGGTCGTTGGCTGCGAGGAGGTGGTAGTAGGGCATGTCGAAGATGCCGTCCTTGCCCTCGAGGTAGCAGGGCACGAGGATGACCTTCACCTTGTCCGTAGGCAGGTTGTTCAGCCCGAGCTGCCACATCTGGCGCACGATGCGGTCCTCGTCGAGGTTCCAGAGGTCGTGCGTGATGATGGGATTGGGCAGGGGGGCTGCCACGTTTTTCACGCCTTCGGCGAGTGCGCGCTGGAGGTCGGCACGCGGACCCTTGAGCCAGCAGGGCACTTCGATGAGGGCCAGCACGCGGGCGGAGGAGTCGGCTTCGGCCAGCTGGGCCTTCAGCTGGGCCATGGTTTCGAGGAACACGTCGAAGCCCTTGCAGCGGTAGTCGTTGCGGCCGCTGGTCGAAACGATGAGCGTGTCGTCGGGCAGACGGTCACCCGTGAGGGCGGTGGCCACATCGAGGATGCGGCGGCGGGCCTTGCGGCGCACGGAGGTGAACTGGCCGCCCTTGGGCACGAAGTCGTTCTCGAAGCCGTTGGGCAGGACCACGTCGGCGGGCTTGTCGAGGAGCTGCTTGCACTCGCGGTCGGTGAAGCGGCTCACCGTCGTGAAGCAGTCGGCCTGGAGGGCGCTCTGCTTTTCGATGCTGTGCTTGGCGTCCATGTGGAGTTCCTGGGCCATGATGTCGCCGTTGTAGCCGTCGAAGTAGGCGTAGAGTTCCTTGTTGTTGCCGGCAATGGAGCGGCCGATGCTGGTGGCGTGGGTGGTGAAGATGGTGGAAACCTGCGGCAGGCTGTGCTTGAGGAAGAGCATGCCGAGGCCCGACATCCACTCGTGGGCCTGGTATACGACCTTGGCCGTGGGCTTCAGGCATTCTTTCACAACGGCTTCCACAAAACGGCCGGCTGCTACGGAGAACATGGAGGCCTCGTCGTAGTCGCCGTAAGCGCGGATGGAGTCTACGTGAAAGAGTTCCCAGGCTTTGGCGTAAATGGTATTCTTTTCTTGAAAGAGGGGGGAGAAATCAACGAGGACGGCTACGGGTTCACCGGGTACCATCCAGCGGCCAATGCGGCATTCCAAACCGACCTTCTTGGCTGCTTTCTTCCATGGGGCGAGCAGCTTGCTTTCTTCGCGAAAGTCAATATTGGCTGTCGGTTGTTTAAGATCGGGACCAATGAAGACGAGTTGGTCGCCATAGTTAGCTTTCAGTGTCTTAGCACGGGAGGAGAGCACGGTGTAGATGCCTCCAACCTTGTTGCATACTTCCCAACTGGTTTCAAAGATGAAGTCGGGAGTTTTGAGTTCAGTTTTCATAAAAAGCGGTAAAATTCGGCGCAAAGATACAGTTTCCTTCCTGATATACAAATAGAAAGCTGAAAGATTTTGTGCCCTTTGTCCTGATACTGACGCATATTGGCTTGCTTTGCAAAGTGCATTTCTGAAAATATGCCGTTTGCGTTGAGGTGACGGTCGGTGTCACGCGGTGTCCCGGGTGTTCCGGACAAGCGGTGCATGGGTCGGGGGTTACTCCCCTACCCTATCGCCCACGAACTGCTGGAGAAGGTCGGCGGGCCGGGTGGCGAAGAGGTCGGTGCCGGGGAGGCGGCGCAGGTCGGCTTCGTCGCGGAAGCCCCAGAGGACAAGGGCGAGCTGTGTGCCTGCATTGCGGGCGGTTTCCCAGTCTACCTCGGAGTCGCCTACGTAGACGGCTTCGGCGGGCTGCACGCCCATCTCTTCCAATGCTTTCAGCACGGCATCGGGACGGGGCTTGCGCCGCACGGTTTCGCTCTCGCCCACGGCCGTGGTGATGTACTGCGCGAAGAAGCGGCGGTTGAGTTCGGTGACGGCCGACTGGAGTTTGTTGGACACGATGGCCATGGGGATTTGGCGGCGGTGGAGGGTTTCGAGCAGGTCCATGATGCCGGGGAAGGGCTGCGTGGCGTCCATGCAGTGCTGGCCGTAGTGCGTGCGGAAATCGCTGAGGGCCTGTTCAAACTCGGCTTCGTCGAGGCGCCCGCCCACGGACTGGAGCATGAGGTTGCGCACGCCGTTGCCCAGGAAGCGGCGCACTTCTGCGCGGGAACGCGGCGGCAGGCCGTGGAGCTGCAGGGCGTGGTTCACGCTGGCGGCAAGGTCGGTGAGTGTATCCAAGAGCGTACCGTCGAGGTCGAACACGAAGGCTTTGGCGGGGGAAGCTTTCCCAAGAGGTGACTGTTCCATGTTAGAAAGTGTTGTGATGCTTTAGCGCTGCAAAAGTAGTGCTTTTTCTACATATTCTCTTAGCCTCAGCTTGCGGAGTCTGTCAAATCACCTGTACGTATCGCTCATAAAAAACTCGCCAAGCAGGAGTTTTGCTTCCCTTGCTTGGCGAGTAGTTCTATGGTTAAATGAAAGTTCTATTTATTCGAAGACAACCTTGCGGCCGTTCAGGAGGTAGATGCCTTTCGTAGGCTTCACTACACGGCGTCCCGAGAGGTCGTAGATGGGTTCGCCCTCTGCATTGGCTCCCTGCAGTACATCCTCGATAGACGTTTGGAGGTCGAAGAGGAGGATGGCTGCGGGGCTATAGGACTTCGGCACTGCCAAGTAGGCCGTGTAAGGCTTGTTCAGCTTGAAGGCTGCACCATCCTCAGCGCCCCAGTAGAAACCGGGATTGCTCATGTTGTCGTCTACGGAGAGCTTGTAGTAGTAGAAGTCGCCGTCTACGGAGGTCATGCCTTCAGCATTGCGCTGGCCATAGAGCCAGTTGGTGAAGTCCACGGTTTTCGCCGTCTGCGTGGTAGCGGGAGCATAGGAATTGCCCACTGTGCCCTTGAGCAGGAGGGCCGTGCCTTGGGGGACGATTTCGTTGGCGGTGTAGGCAACCTGGGTGGTCACGTTTCCTGCGGTGGGAGCGTCGGTCACCATGTAGCCTTCCAAGCCTTGCGGCATCTTGTAGGCAGCGTTGGCGTTGTAGAGTGTGGCCATACCGTTCAGCGGTTCAGCAAAGCGGATGTTGTAGACCTTCTGGTAGAGCTGCACGGCCTTGTAGGTG
>CALZMA010000111.1 GCA_945788445.1 uncultured Bacteroidales bacterium
GAGTTGTTGAACGAGTTCATGAATTTCTTCGTCGACAGACCGATGAGGCCGAGCACGGCGAAGATGGTGAAGATGCTTGCGATGATGGGGTGCGACTCGAAGCTGAAGGCACCGAAAATCATGCCGAGGATGGCCACGGTCACCAGGATGAGCGTGACGCTCGGGTGGAGCAGGCGGCCGATGGCTTCCACGTAGCGCTGCACGAAGGTCTGTCCGGCAGCCTTGTAGGCGGTGCCCATGCGTTCCTTGAGCGAAGCCTCGTGTTCGTCATCCTTCTTGTGGGGTTTCAGCAGGATGGCACAGAGGGCGGGCGAGAGGGTCAAGGCGTTGATGGCCGAGAAGCCGATGGCGATGGCCATGGTCAGACCGAACTGGCGGTAGAACGTACCGGCCGTACCCGACATGAAGCTCACGGGGATGAACACGGCCATCATGACGAGCGTAATCGAAACGATAGCGCCGCCGAGTTCGCTCATGGCGTCGATAGAAGCCTTGCGCGAAGAGGTATAGCCCTGGTCGAGTTTTGCGTGGACGCCTTCCACCACCACGATGGCGTCGTCCACCACAATCGCGATGGCAAGCACCATGGCCGAGAGGGTCAGCAGGTTGATGGAGAAGCCGATGAGGTAGAGCACGAAGAACGTACCCACGAGGGCCACGGGGATGGCGATGGCGGGGATGAGCGTACTGCGGAAGTCCTGCAAGAAGAGGAACACCACGATGAACACGAGGATGAAAGCCTCGATAAGCGTCTTGATTACTTCGTGGATGGAGGCGAAGAGGAAGTCGTTCACGCTCTGTGCCACCTTGATTTCCAGACCTTCGGGGAGGTCCTTTTCGCATTCTGCGAGCAGTGCTTCCACGTCCTTTACAATCTGCGTAGCGTTGGAGCCGGCAATCTGCATCACGATACACGACACGGAGCGGTGGCCGTTCACGCGGCCCGAGAAGGAGTAGGTCGTACGGCCGAGTTCGACGCGGGCCACGTCCTTCACGCGGATTACGTTGCCGTCGGGCGTGGAGCGGATCACCATGTTCTCAAACTCCGAAGCCTCGCTGAGGCGGCCCTTGTAGCGGAGCGTGTATTGGAAGGTCTGGTTTTCGCGTTCACCGATGTTACCCGGTGCAGCCTCGATGTTCTGTTCGGCGAGTACGCCCGAGATGTCCGAGGGCACGAGGTGGTGTTCGGCCATCTTTTCGGGGTCGAGCCAGATGCGCATGGAGTAGTCGGCGCCCATCACCATGGCGTCGCCCACACCCTTCACGCGCTGCACCTGGGGAATGATGTTGATTTTCGCGTAGTTCTCGATGAAGTCCGGTTCGTACTTGTCCGAAGCGTCCACAACGGAGAAAATCACGAGCATGGAGCTCTGGCGCTTCTCCGTAACCACACCGATGCGGGTTACTTCCGAGGGGAGCAGGCCCTGTGCCTTCGAAACGCGGTTCTGCACGTTCACGGCGGCCATGTTGGGGTCGGTGCCCTGCTTGAAGGTGATTTCGATGGTAGCGTCACCCGTGTTGGTGGCGGTGGACGACATGTAGTCCATGTTTTCCACACCGTTCACCTGCTCCTCGATGGGGGCAATCACGGAGTTCAGCACAGTCTGGGCATTGGCACCCGTGTACGAGGTGCTAATCTCTACCGTCGGCGGTGCAATGTCGGGGTACTGCGTAATGGGGAGCGAAACCAAGCCCAGCACACCCAGGATGACGATTACCACTGAAATCACAGTGGAGAGCACCGGGCGGTTAATAAATCTATCTAATTGCATGGAACTTTTCTTTTAGACCATTAAAGTTATAAACGTCTTGTGCTTTCGGCTTAGTCCTGGCCGGGCATTTTGCCGTCCTTCAGTGCCTGCTTGGCCTTCTGTTCGGCGGCGGCAGCCTGCTGGGGCGTGATGGGGTTGATCTGCATGTCGTTCTTCAGCTTGTTCACGCCGTCCACCACTACGCGTTCGCCGACCTTCAAACCGTTGGTTACCACGTAGTTCTGTCCGTCGTGCTGAACGAGTACTTCAATCTCGCGGCTGGCCACCTTGTTGCCGGCGCCCACTACGTAGACAAACTTCTTGTTCTGGATTTCGAAGGTAGCCTTTTGGGGAATGAGGAGGGCATCCTTCTGGTTTACGGGCACGAGGATGGAGCCCGTACCGCCCGAGCGGAGCAGGTGGGCCGCATTGTCGAAGGTGGCCCGCATCTGCACGGAGCCCGTGTTCTGGTCAATCACGCCGCTCACGGTGCTCACCACGCCGCTCTGGTTGTATTCCGTGCCGTCGGTCAGCACGAGCTTCACGGGCGGCATCTTGGCGATGGCTGCGCTGAGGCCGCCTTCTTCGCGGGTCAAGGCGAGGAGCTGCTTTTCCGTCATGGAGAAATACACGTACATCTTGTTGATGCTCGAAACCGTGGTGAGCGGCTGTGCGTTGGAAGCGCTCACGAGGCTACCCACACGGTAGGGGATAGTGCCGACCACACCGTCGGAGGGGCTCGTCACCGTACACCAGCGGAGGTTGTCCTGTGCGCTCTGGAGCTGTGCTTCGGCGGCTGCGAGCTGTGCTTCGTAGCTTTCGAGCGTGTTCTTGGCCATCTGGAGGTCGTAGCTCGAAATAATTTTCTGGTCGAAGAGGGCCTGCTTGTTTTCTACGGTCAGTTTTTGCGTGGCGATGTTGGCCTTGCATACCCTCACTTGGGCGCGGGCGGCGTTCACGGCGGCCTGGTACTGTTCGGAGTCAATCAGGAAGAGCGGTTGGCCTTGGCGTACCGTTGCGCCTTCGTCCACGAGCAGCTTCGTCAGGTAGCCCGACACTTTCGGACGGATTTCGATGTCCTGCATACCCTTGATGGTGGCGGGGTAGGAGGTTTCCAGTTGCGCTTCGGCGGGAGCGAGAGTCACCACGGCGAAGTCGTTGTTAGCTTCGGGCGTTTGCTGCGATTTGCTACCGCAGGCAGTGAGCAGCGCCACGGAGAGCATCCATAAAGCGATTTTCTTCATGAGTTGTGAAAGTTTATGATGTTTTGTTTGTTCGTGCAAGGCCATGCCGCCCCCGTAGAGAGGCGCGCGTGTGTGCATGTTATTATAAAGCGGTGCAAAAGTAATTCATAGAAACTATTTTGCGGCTACGGGTTTCTTGAAAAATGAAATGCTTAAGTTTTTTTAGGAGAAACAATCGGTTTATCGTTCATTTTGATAGATGAACCGTGCAACCGTGCATGGAGAGTGTGGGGGTGGGAGTTGCAGAGTTGGGCGTGGAGAGGGTTGCCGGCCAATGGATGCCACTGCCGTTTTCCCGTTGTTCGCGTTCCCTTCAAGCTCCTTCCTCGGCCCAACGGCCCCTTCGGGTCAGCGGATGTAGAAGTTGCACTTCCGTTCCTCGCCGATGGTAGTTTCCGGACCGTGGCCGGGCAGCACGCGTACCTCCTCGGGCAGTGTCAGCACCCTGTCGCGGAGCGCGCCGACGAGTTGCGCCTCGTTGCCCCCGGGCAGGTCGCAGCGGCCGATGGAGTGGCGGAAGAGGCTGTCGCCGCTGAAGAGCACGCCGGCCTTTTCCACGTAGAAGCATACGCCGCCGGGCGTGTGGCCCGGGGTGGGGATGACCTTAACCTCCAGTCCACCCACGCGGAGCACCGCGTCCGGGGCAAAATACTGCACGTTGTCGGTCAGTTCGAGAGGTATTTCGCGATGGAGAAACGCCTTCAGCTGCTCGGGTGCCGCCTCGTAGGTGCCGCGTTCGTCGCGGCAGAGCATCAGCGGCACGTTGTACTTGCGGACCATGGCCGCCGTGCCCCAGATGTGGTCGAAGTGCGCGTGCGTGTTCAGCAGGCAGGCGAGGTGCAGGCCTTCCCGCTCCATCGTTTCCTCTATGGGTTTCAGTTCGTTGGCGTAGAAAGCCCCGCAGTCCACGAGCGCGGCTTCCTTCGTCTCGTCCCAGAAGAGATAGCAGTTCTCTTCTATCATGTTTACCACGAAGTGTCTCGTTTCCATATCGTTAGAGTGTGATGTAAATAGCCTTTTTGGTTTCGAAGAAGGGTTCTTCAAAGAACTGGCTGAGGTCCCATTGGTCGCAGCGGCTGCCGAAGGGTCGCAATTCCTCCTCGAGGTCGCCGCCCTTGAGGCACAGGAGTCCGTTGGGCAGGGCATTGTGCTGCTCGTGGTGGACGTTTTTGCGGATGAGTTTCACCAGTTCCGGTGCCGTCATCACCGCGCGGCTCACCACATAGTCGTAGCGGGCGCGTTCCTCCACCACGTTGCGGTGTTCGCAAACCACGTTTTCCAGCCCGATGGCCTCCGCCACCGCCTGTGCCACCTTCACCTTTTTCCCGATGCTGTCAATCAGCTTGAACTCCGTTTCGGGGAAGAGGATGGCCAGGGGGATGCCCGGGAAGCCGCCGCCCGTGCCGATGTCGAGCACGCGGGTGCCGGGCTTGAAGCGGATGATGCGGGCGATGCCTAAGGAGTGGAGCACATGGTGCTCGTAGAGGTTGTCGATGTCTTTTCTGGAAATCACGTTGATCTTGGCGTTCCAGTCGCGGTAGAGCGCCTCGAGCTGTTCCACCTGGG
>CALZMA010000112.1 GCA_945788445.1 uncultured Bacteroidales bacterium
CCCCATGATACTTCAAGTAGGAGACGTTATCCTCACCTCAGAAATCCTGACCGAATACTTCTGCTGCAACCTCGAAGCCTGCCGCGGCGCGTGCTGCGTGGAGGGCGACAGCGGTGCCCCCTTGCGCTTGGACGAAGTGGGCGAGATGGAGAACGTGCTCGACACCGTCTGGCCCGACCTCAGCGCCGAGGCCCAGAGCGTGATTGACCGCCAGGGCGTGGCCTACACCGATGTGGAGGGCGACCTCGTGACCAGCATTGTGCGGGGCCGCGACTGCGTGTTCACCTGCTACGGAGCCGACGGCTGCTGCTACTGCGCCTCCGACAAGGCCTTCCGCGAAGGCCGCTGCAGCTGGCCCAAGCCCATCTCCTGTGCCCTCTATCCCATCCGCGAAAAGCAGTTCGGCAACGGACTCGTCGGCCTGCAATACCACCGCTGGGAAATCTGCAAGCCCGCCGTGGAACTCGGCCGCAAGCTCCAGCTGAAAATCTACCAATTCCTCAAAGACCCCCTCGTGCGCCGCTTCGGCCAAGCCTGGTACGACGAACTTTGCGAAGTGGCCCGACAGTTGGAGAGCGAAGCGCAGAACGCGGAAGAATAATTCCTCTGTCTTAACGGATTTTTGTATTTTTGCCGCCGTTATGAGTAAACTTACCCTTAATAGCGCCTTGGCTGTGCCCTTCGGCGCGGCCCTTTTCTTGTTCTGTCTCTTGTTCTCCTGTGGCAAAAAGGCCCCGGAAACCGTCGAAGAGCCCCCTGTGGAAGACATTGTGCCCATCGAAGAAGTGGCCGATGCCCCCAAGGACCAGGTGGAGGCACTCACCGACACCGTTGCGGTCGACTCCACGGACAGCCACATCGACTTCAACCGCGAAGGCTCCTACATCTACGTGAGCAAGGCCAAAATGCGCCTCTATGTCGTGGACAAGAACGACAGCGTCGTCTTCTCCTGCGGCATAGCCTGCGGCATCCGCCGCGGTGACAAGCAGGAGAAAGGCGACTACCGCACCCCCGAGGGCCACTTCCGCATTTCAGGCATGTTCGAGAGCACCGACTGGATCCACCGCACCCGCGACGGCCGCGATGTGAAAGGTTGCTACGGTCCCTACTTCCTCCGCCTCGCCACCGGCCGCTTTGCCGGCATCGGTATCCACGGCACGAATGCCCCGGGCAGCATCGGCAAGCGCGCCTCGGAAGGCTGCATCCGCGTGAAGACCCCGAATATCATCCTCCTGCGCAATCACTACGCCTACGATGGCATGCCCGTCATTGTCAGCGGCGAACGCGAACGACTCCCGAACTTCAAGGGCATCGGTGCCGAGGCCCTGACCGAAGAGGACGTGCTGGCCCAGGAAAAGAAAGACAGCCTCTCCGCCACCGAAGCCCCCGCCGTGCCCGACAGTGCCGCTGCAGCCCCCGAAAGCCCCGCGGAACACCCCGCCGCCCAGCCCGCGCATCCCTCCGACAGCACCACGGCGGACAAGGACAGCATCGCATAGCAACTCCCGCCCCGAAGCAGCGCCCAAATCCCTGACTTTCACGAATTGGCAATGATTTGGCCGCACACACCCCTTGGGACGTGTGCAAAAAGCGGGCGAGGCATCCTAATGTTTCTTAAAAAATAACTAAAGTCCTTGGTTTTCAGCTTTTTTGACCTTATCTTTGCAAACGTCAAACTCCAAAAAGGCCCCGAAGTAGCCCGATGCGGCTGTTTCGAGCGTGCTGAGATGAAGCACATTGGGCCGCCCATTCGCGAACTCCAAAAGATTATTAACGTGATTATTAAAAAGTATATTGCAGGCGTGGCATTTGGCTTGATGAGCTTGTTCAGCGCACAAGCACAGGATTTGATGCCCGAACAAATGCCTTCCCGCCCCGCAGCAGAAAGAATTGTCAAGGAAGTAGCCCCCATCTCGATCGATGCCAACCTCACGACCGAAGCTGAGAGCGAAAGCAAACTCTCCTACAACGCCAGCTTTGGCGAAAGCGTGGTGCGCACCGCACTTCAGTACCTCGGTGCCCGCTACTCGCTCGGCAGCACCGGACCGTACGTGTTCGACTGCTCCGGCTTCACGAGCTTCGTTTATCGCAAGGAGAATGTGAGCATCCTCCGCACTTCCCGTTCGCAATATACCCAAGGCACCCCCATTGCACAAATCAAGGACCTGAAGAAAGGCGACCTCGTCTTCTTCGGCGGCCGCGGCAACACCCGTTCGGTGGGCCACGTGGGCATCGTCACCGATGTAGACCCCAGCGGCAAGAACTTCTCCTTTGTCCACGCCAGCAACAAGGGTGTGAAAATCTCTGACTCCCGCGAGGCTTACTACAGCCGCCGCTACATCGGAGCCCGTAGAATTGTTGAAAACTAACCCGTGAAAAAGACTTTTCTCAGTGCCCTCCTGGCTCTCGCAGCCTTCACGGCCGGGGCACAAACACAGAAGGAAACGCTCCAAGTGGCGTTTACCGGAGATATTATGATGGGGACTACATTCCCCTCCGTGCAGTTGCCGCCCCAGGAGGGACGGCAACTGTTTGTTGATGCCGCACCCATCCTCCAGGAGGCCGATGTGGCTGCCGGAAACCTCGAAGGCACCCTCTGCGACGGCGGACAGACCCACAAGAAGGTCTCCAAGGTCTGCTATGCCTTCCGCACGCCCACCAGCTATGCCCCCCTGCTCCAGCAGGCCGGCTACGACTTCCTCAGTATGGCCAACAACCATGCCAACGACTTCGGGGCGGACGGCATAGCCAGCACGCGCCGCTGCCTCGACCGGCTCGGCATTGCCCACGCGGGCATCCAGGGCTACGAGCCCGCCGTGGTGGTGGAGCGCGACGGGGTGCGCTACGGCTTCTGCGCCTTCGGCCACAACGGCTACACCGTGCGCCACCAGGACCTCGGCCAAGTGCGCCAGATTGTCACCTCCTTGGTCAATCAGTGCGACATCGTGATCGTTTCCTTCCACGGCGGGGCAGAGGGCAGCAGCCGTGCGCGCCTCCCCTACGGCAAGGAAACGTTCTGCGGCGAGGACCGCGGCTCCCTGCGCGAGTTTGCCCATTTCTGCATCGATGCCGGGGCTGACGTCGTCTACGGCCACGGTCCCCACGTGGCGCGGGCGGTCGAACTCTATAAGGAACACTTCATTGCCTACAGCCTGGGCAATTTCTGCACCCCCTACGGCATGAGCCTCGGCGGCGTGCTGGGCTATGCCCCCCTGCTCACGCTCGAACTCACCCCCGACGGCCGCTTCGTGAGCGGACAAATCCATTCCTTCCTCCAGGCCAAGGGCGTGGGTCCCCGCCTCGATGCCGCCCACCGCGCCGCCCGCGAAATCCGTCGGCTCACAGCCCTCGATGTGCCCGGCACCCCCTTGGTCATCGACGACGAAGGGCGCATTCGCCGCAAGTAGTCTCCCGCACCATTCCTAAACCAACAGATACATTTTCCCAAATCCTTTATGAATTTCCTTCTTTTGCAAGCCGCCCCGCCGGAGTTCTCTGTAGACAAGCTCGACCAGCTCATCGAAAAGTTGATTGACCTCAGCGTGACGGCTGGCCGCCACATCTTAGGCGCCCTGCTCGTCTACCTCATCGGTGCTTTCCTGGTCAAACTCATCAACCGCCTCGTCCACACCATGCTCGACCGCCGCCACATCGACGTGAGCGTGCAGAGCTTCGTGAGAAGTCTGGTCAACATCCTGCTCACCATTCTCCTCATCATCTCCGTCATCAGTGCCTTGGGCATCAACACCACGTCCTTCGCCGCCCTCTTGGCCTCGGCGGGTGTGGCAGTCGGCATGGCCCTTTCCGGCAACCTCCAGAACTTCGCCGGCGGCCTCGTCATCCTCCTCTTCAAGCCCTACCGCGTGGGCGACTGGATTGAAGCCCAGGGCGTGCAGGGCACCGTACGCGAAATCCAGATATTCCACACCATCCTCCTCACTGCCGACGGCAAGCAGGTGTACATGCCCAACGGTTCGCTCAGCACCTCCGTGGTGGTGAACTATTCCAAGGAAGAGTATCGCCGCGTGCAGTGGGTGGTGGGCGTAGACTACGGCCAGGACGTAAGCCTCGTGCGCGAAAAGGTCCTCGTCCTGTTCAAGGCCGACAGCCGCGTGGTGCAGGACGTAGCCGACAAGCAGCCCTTCATTGGCCTCGAAACCCTTGCCGACAGCAGCGTGAACCTTACCATCCGCGTGTGGGTGAAGACAGCCGACTATTGGCCCATGTACTACGAAGGCCAGCAGCAAGTCTACGAACTCTTCAACCGCGAAGGCATCAACATCCCCTTCCCGCAGGCTGTGGTCCATTTGGAAAAATAATCCTGCCAGTTTGGCCAGCCCGCAGCCCGCAGCCCGCCCCGCCACCGCGTGGGCAAGCGTTCTGCGGGAGGCCCGGATGGCTGACCTTTGGCCCAGAGCTTGGGGTGCAAGGCCAGGGGCCACCCGAAACCTGCACAATTGGCCCTGTAGGGGCGGCAGTTCTATACATCGAACGCTTGTATAGAG
>CALZMA010000113.1 GCA_945788445.1 uncultured Bacteroidales bacterium
CCGCAGCCTACCTTGGCAAAGCAAAGGTAGTGCAAGGCGAGTGCATAGCAAAATAAAGCCGAAGGATTTGTTTTGCTGTGCCGAGCCGCAGCCTACATTCGCGAAGCAAAGGTATAAGTTTTTTATGGGAATTTTCCTTTTACGCGGTAGATATTCTGTGTTTGAGGGAAAATCGGGGGTGCGGGACTTACGCCCGGCGCGGCCGAACGGTGGTCCTTCAACTGTTATGGGCGGTCGCTGTCTTGCGAAGCCTTACCCAACTTCACGGCTTCCAAGCCCTGCCTCACGGCTTGCAGATTTCGCTCCAAACCTTCCATTTTCGCCCTTTTCACCGCACTTTTCCGGAACAGGGCCTGATATTGTTCGCGTGTCAGCCCGTACCAGTCTTCGGCCGAGAGGCGGAGAATTTCTGGGCGCGGGCGGAAGGCTTCGACCAGGGTGTCGCGCGAAAAGCTGCGGTTGTGCGGACAAGCCTCGGCACAGCGGTCGCAGCCGTAGAAACAGTGGCCCAGGCGACCCGAAGCCTCGGCGGGGAGTTCGCCTCGGTGCTCGATGGTGAGGTAAGAGAGGCAGCGGCGGGCATCGAGCGTACCGTCGCCGCGCAGGGCACCGGTCGGACAGGCTTCCACGCACTTCCGGCACGCGCCGCAGCGGTTTTCGCAAAAATCGCCGTATTCATCGCAGGTTTCGGTCAAGACAAGTTCACCCAAAACGAAGAAACTGCCCTGCCCGGGGAGGATGATTTGCGTGTGTCGCCCGCGCCAGCCCAAGCCGCAGCGTTGCGCCCAATACTTTTCGTCGATGGGAGCTGTGTCCACGAAGACGCGGCCGTCGCGGCCCTCTTCGAGCCCGAGCGAGGCCATGAGCCGGCGCAGCATGGCCTTGACCACGTCGTGGTAGTCCGTGCCGTAGGCGTAGCGGGCCAGGCGGAGGTCATCGGGACGGGAGGCCAGTGCGCGGTCCACTTCGCCCGAATAATAATTGACCGCCAAGCTCACCACCGTCTTCGCCCCTTCCACGAGCAGTCGCGGGTCGAGCCGTTTCTCCATGTTGCGCTCCAAGTAATCCATCCCGGCTTGGCAGCCTTCGGCGAGCCACTGTCGCCACTCCGCTGCCCGCGCTTCGGGCAGGGCCTCGGCCGGGGCGACACCGCAGGCCGAAAAACCGATTTCGGCCGCGCAGCGCTTGATTTCTTCCGTACGGAGCATGGCGGGGTCAATGGTAGATGAGCGTAGTGAGGCGCTCGGGGTTGTACACTTCGGCCGCCACGGCCTGCACTTCGGCGGGAGTGACGGCAGCAATGGCCTCCGAGAGGCGGGCAATGTCGCGGTAGCGGTTGTAGTGGGCAAAGGTTTTGCCGAGGGCCAGCGAATAGCCCTCCGAAGCGTCGGTCGAAATGCCTATTTGCCCCAAGAGCTGTTTCTGGGCCGCGCGGAGCTGTGCCGCGGAGAGGGGCGCGTCAATCAGGCGGCGGAGTTCGCGTTCGAGCAGGCGGCGGCAGCGGTCCACGTCGTGGGCATCGCAACCGAAATAGACATTCCAGTAACCCGTGTCGGGATAGGTGTTGAGGTAGGAGTCCACGCTGTAGACGAGCCCCGCCTTTTCACGCAGACTGAGGTTGAGACGGGAGTTCATGCCCGGCCCGCCGAGGAGATTGTTGAGCAAGGTGAGGGCAAAACGCCTGGGGTCTGTGCCGCCAAAGGCAGGTCCGCCCACCACCACGTGGGCCTGGTGGGTCTGTTTCTCCACCTGGCGGAGCGGTTCGGCGGGCAGCGTGGGGAGCACAAGGGGAACCGGCACCTCCAAGCGCGGAAGCGCGGGCTGAAAGTCGGCCGTGAGCTTTTCGAGCGTACGAACGATTTTTGCAAAAGGCACGTCGCCGTAGACGTAGAAGGCAGCATTGGGCGCCACGTAGTAGCGGCGGGCAAAGCGCAGGGCATCTGCCGTGGTGTAGCTGCGGAGGCGTTCGGCGCGGCCCAGGATGTCGCGGCCCAGGGGCTGCGAGGGGTACATCATGGCCTCGAACTCGTCGAAGATGAGTTCTGACGGGGAGTCCTGATAGCTGTCAATCTCGTCGCAGATGACCTCCACTTCCTTGTCAATCTCGGCCTGGGGGAAGGTGCTGTGGAAGACGATGTCGGTGAGCAGGTCGGCGGCGCGCAGGAAGTCCTTCTTGAGCACGGTGGCGTAGAAGACCGTTTCCTGTTTGGTGGTGAAGGCATTGAGGTCGCCGCCCACGCGTTCGAGTCCGTTGGTGATGTGGCAGGCGCGGCGTTTTTCCGTTCCTTTGAAGGTCAAATGTTCGATGAAATGGGCCATTCCTGCATCGGCGGGCTCCTCGTGGCGGGTGCCGGCGCAGACCACATAACCCAGGTAGAGGACTTCGGATTTGTGGGGCTCGTAGATGACGCGCAGGCCGTTGCTGAGCGTACAGACTTCGTGTGGCATGGTTTACTTAAAGTATTTTCCCACCACGGGGAGGTTCGACAAGGGGAAATCGTGGTAGACGATGTGGCCCACAAACAGGCCGACGCACACCGTGTTGAGCGCCAAGCGGAGCCAGAGGCTGTCCACATACTGCGCCCCGCACTGCATCGCGGCGAAGAAGAGCGCCGCAATGGCCACATAGACGGCCATGCTCTTCAGGGGGTAAGGGATGGGATAGTAGCGCTGGCCCACGAAATAGCTGAGCGTCATGGCGGTGGCATAGCCCGCAAAGCCGGCCCAGGCACAGGCCATGTAGCCGCAGGTGGGGATGAACAGGACGTTCACGGCGATGAGCACGGCGCAGCCGGCCCCCGAGAACCACGCGCCCCAGATGGTGCGGTCGATGAGTTTGTACCAGAAGGAGAGGTTGAAGTAGATGCCCATCATGATTTCCGCGGCCATGACGATGGGCACCACGCGGAGGCCTTCCCAATAGTCGCGCCCGATGATGTGCTTGAGGATGTCGATGTAGGCCATCACGAGGAGGAAGGCAAGGAGGGTGAAGATGAGGAAATACTTCATGGCCTTGGCGTAGGTCTGGCGGTTGTCCTTGTCCTTCTGCCGCCCGAAGACGAAGGGTTCGTAGGCGTAGCGGAAGGCTTGGGTAATCATGGCCATGATCATGGCTATCTTCACGCTGGCTCCGTAGATGCCGAGCTGCACCTTGCCCTCCTGCCCTTCGACGAGGCGGGGGAAAATCATCTTGTCGGCCGTCTGGTTGAGGATACCTGCAATGCCGAGCACGAGGATGGGCCAGGCGTAGGTCCACATTTGCCGCGCGAGCTTCGGGTCGAAGCGCCAGCGGAAGCCGGTGAGTTCTTTTTTGAAGAAGAGGGTGATGAAGGCCGTGCAGGCCAGGTTGATGGCGAAAGCATAGCCCACGCCGTAGGACGGATGGTAGAAAAGCTCGATGAAACCGCGCATTTCGGGATTTTCATAGAGACTGGGGAGGAGCAGGAAGTAGACGAGGTTGAGCGTGATGTTGAGCACGATGAAGAGGAGCTTCAGTGCGGCAAACTTCAGGGGGCGGCGGCGGTAGCGGAGGTAGGCGAAGGGGATGCACTGGAAGGCATCGATGGCCACGCACACGGCCATCATGCCGAGGAACTCGGGATGGGCGGCGTAGTCGAGGGCTTCGGCGATGGAGGGGAGGAAGCCGAGCACGAGGGCCACGAAGGCGAGGCCCACGCCGCCCACGAGCAGGAGCGTGGTGGAGTAGACGCGCTGCGGGTCCTGGTCTTCTTTGTTGACGAAGCGGAAGAAGGTGGTTTCCATGCCGAAGGTGAGCAGCACGAGCAGGAGTGCCACGTAGCTGTACACCTCGGTGATAACGCCGTAGCCGCCCGAGGCGGCGGCGAGCTTGGCCGTGTAGAGCGGCACGAGGAGGTAGTTCAAGAAGCGGCCGACAATGCTGGAGAGACCGTAGATGGCCGTGTCCTTCGCAAGGGCCTTCATGCCGCCCTGCTTGGCGGCGGTGGGTGAAGAGGCTTCTGCCATGGGAGGAAAGAAGTGAAAGGGGTTATACGGTTAGGCCGGCGCGCCGTAGCGCGGGCATTTCTCAGAAGAAGAGGTAGGCCAGGGCCACGGCGGTGACGATGCCCGCGAGGTCGGCAAGGAGTCCGCAGGCCACGGCGTGGCGGGTGCGGCTGATGCCTACGGAACCGAAGTAGACGGCGAGGATGTAGAAAGTGGTGTCGGTGGAACCTTGGAACATACAGCTCAGCCGGCCCACGAAACTGTCCGCGCCGTAAGTGGTCATGGCATCGACCATCATGCCGCGTGCCCCGCTGCCCGAGAGGGGCTTCATGAGTGCCGTGGGGAGGGCGGCCACCCATTCGGCATCGAAGCCGGCCATAGCGACCAGTCCCTGCACGCCCTGTATGAGCCAGTCCATGGCACCCGAGGCGCGGAACACGCCGATGGCCACGAGCACGGCGACGAGGTAGGGGATGATGCGCACGGCGGTTTCGAAGCCGCCTTTGGCCCC
>CALZMA010000114.1 GCA_945788445.1 uncultured Bacteroidales bacterium
GGGAGCGGGGGCCGGCTGCGGCTGGAATGCGGGGCTGGGCACATCGATGCCCGTGTGGCCTACGGGTTGCTGGCTGGGGACGCCGGTGTTGCCGCCGGCGATGTTGCCGCCTTTCGGGCAGAGGGGGCATTCTTCACCGTAGATGCTGGAATCGTATATGTGACCGTTGGGACAAACTTTCTTAGGCATAGTTGTAAGGATTTAAAGGGTGATACTATGGTTTGGGTTGAATGGTTCGGTTGGGGAAACCGGGCTGCTTGCCCGGAAAAACCACCGGGGCTTGCTTTTGGTGGCAAGCCCCGTGCGGATAGGTTATGTTATCAAGTGGAGAGAGAGCTGGTTTGCAGGGGCCGGGGCCGGATGTCAGGCCAGGAAGTCCTCGCCGCCCATGTCCATGCTGTCGTTGGTTTCGAACGAAGCGTCGATTTCTGCGTCGGCGGTGTAGCCCATGTCGGACGTGTCGGCGTCTGCGGAATAGTCGGCGGAGTCAGCGTAGTCGGGTTCGGCGCTTGCCGTGTAGTCGGGCTCGATGTCGTTGTGGACGTCGGCCGTATCGTGCTCGCCTGCGTTGTCCAGGTCAGCGCTGGCCTGGTAGCCGCGGTTGTAGTAGTCGTTGTTGTAGTCGGGATTGTTCTGTGCGAAGTCGTCGGAGTAGTTTTCGCCCGTCTTCTCGTCCTCGAAGTTGTTGTGGATCATGCCACGGCCGCTTTCACTTCCGCCCTCGTTGCCCTGGTTGCCGGGGTCGCTGGGGAGAATCTGGCCATTGTCGTTGGTCGTGAAGTAGTGGTTGTTCGTTTCCTCCGTTTCGTGGCCCATCTGGATGCCGTCTTCGCGGGTGAGGGTGACCACTTCGTTTTCTTCGTACTGTCCGTTCTTGTTCTGGTCGTATGCGAAGGCATCGGCGTAGTTGTCGCCGTCGGCGTCTACGAACATGAAGTTGTGTCCGTCCACGTTGCCGCTTTCAGTCTGGAAGGCGAGTTCGCCGTCCACGTAGACTTTCTGCGACTCTTCCCATTCCACTACGGGTTCGGGCTCGGGTTCGGGCTCGGGAGCAGGTGCGGGAGCGGGTGCGGGTGCGGGAGCGGGCTGGGGTGCGGGTTCTTCGTAGTCAGAGCCGGCTCCGGCAGCGTTGAAGAGGTCTTCGGCAGTGACTTCGGGCTCCACTTCGGTTTCGTCGGAGGTTGAGGCTGCGTATGCGGCAGCTCCGCCTGCTACGGCTGCACCGCCAACGAGGACGGCTGCCCCTACGGCCAAGCGCTTGCCTACATTGCTATTGTTCTCCTGAAGTTCCATGTCTTCGGTGTACATCTCCTGGTTGCGATTGTCGGTATTCATAATATAAGTTTTTGAGGATTATTATTCAGTTGCTTTCGGGGCTCCGGTGTGCCGCGGGGTGCGTTTCCGTTGGCCCTTTCTATTGGTAAAGACCCTTGCGCGGGAGGTTTCTTACGGCCTTGTGAAAAAATTTTTCAAAAAAATGTGCGGACGGCTCCCGGAGGGGCTATTTCGTCACCTTGAACACGTAATGCTCCGTGTAGTCGGGGTTGATGTAGACGTAGTAGCCCGGGGAGAGATAGTCGAACTCTGCGGAGTATTCGTACTCTTCGTTTTTGTATCGCGAAGCCCGGATGTTCTGTTTCGCCACCATATCGTTCTTGTAGCCCCACCGTTCGTTGCCCCTCGCGTCCTTGACTCTTTCCAGGGGGACCAGGTGCCAGTCGGTGCCGAAGGCTTTCGTCAGGTGGTAGAACGACACGCGGATGCCCTCGGGCAGCGGCAGGGCCAGCTTCGTGTCGGGGAACGAGGTAGTGCCTTCCGCCTTCGTGATGGCGTTGGGGACGATGAAATTGTTGAGATAGGTATACTTCGAGTATTTCGTGAAGCCGTTGGTCGCCTTGTATTCCGTCTTGATAGAGGTGATGTTGTCCGGGGTCACCTGGTAGGTGCTTTCGTCCGAGGGATCGTAGAGAATATAGTGGAGTTTGCCGTCCTCCACGCCGCTTCCGAGGAGCTTGCCCTTGATTTCTTCCCCGTCGGAGAAGGTGATGATGTCGGTGAACTGCTCGAGTACGGGGTTCTCGAAGCCTTTTTCGCCGAGGTCCTTCGTGCGCGACACGATGTCTTCGCGGTCGAGCACCACCTTCCAGTCGTCGCCCACCATGGTTATCTGCCCGTTGGCTTTCTGGCGCGTCACGGTGCCGACATAGGTGTCGCCGCCCACGGTCTTCACCACTTCGGGCACGTATTCCTCGTCGTAGGGGCCGGGAAGTTCCTTGCGGGTTTCCGTCACGTCGTTTAAGGGTATTCTGAAGGTGCCATGGTAGACCATCGTGTAGAACACGGTGCCGTCGGCCTGGGGGGTGCGGATGGCATTGGTGTATTTGTCATCTTCCGTGTAGATATCCACGAGGTCCACGTAGCGTTCGTAGGCCGAACCTTGGAGCAGGTTGTGCTCCAGCACGTAGCAGGCCATCCATGTCGACAGGTCTTCGTACTTCACCTTCTTCTCTTCGGTGCGCTTTATCGTTTGGGGGTTGATGTAGATACAAACGCGGTTGGTCTCGATGTGCAGGTATCCACCGAATTCTTGTTTGGTGATGCGTCCCGTGAAGGTGGAGCCGTTCTCGTGGTACACGGTTGTTTCGAACAGCGGTGTGACCTTTCCGAAGGGCGACTGTGCGCAGAGGGGCAGGGCGGCGGCCATCACGGCGAGGATGGCGAGCGCGCGTTGTAGGCGGTGTTTCATATAGCGGAGGGATTTTTGGTTTCGGGCTGGGTATATATATAATAAGGAGTCATCAGGGCTTCACGACCACCTTGCGGGTGCGGTCGCCTTCGCGGACCAGGTTGAGGCCCGGCTGGGGCTGGCTGTGTTCCACGCCGTCGGGGGTGAAGTAGCGCGGGCGGTCGGCGGAGGCGGGGGCGGCAACGGGGGCGATGGCGGTGGTCTTCTCGGCCTTGGTCCAGTTGCTCCAGGCCGTGGTCACGCCGAGGCCCTCGGCCTTCACGCGGATGCGCACGGTACCCGCCGTGATGCGAGCCGGCAGGGAGACTTCCGTCTCGGTCAGCGGGCCGAAGGTGTCGCGGAAGTTCGCGAGCTGGCCGTCGGCCATGCCGATGGACTCCTGTTCCACGTAGTAGGCTTCGGCCTTCGGCTCCTTCGTCCACGAAGTGCTGACCGTGCCGTCCTCGGCGAGCGATGCGGTCACGTTCTTCGGCGTCCAGATTTCGCGGTCGAAGATGACGTCGAACGAGATGAGGCCCTCTTCCGTCTCGGTAATGTTCACCACCTCGCGGTTCAGGTTGAACGTCTCGTCGGTGTTCTCCGTGAAGAGCTGTCCCGCCGTCGTCTTGTGGCTGTCGTTCGTGAAGGCCGTCACGCCCTTCGAGCCGGGGAAGAGGTCGCCCGCGAGGTTGTCCTCCTCGTTGCCGTAGAGGCCGTCGGCCGGCACGTAGGTGTAGCGCTGGTGGCTCGGGTATTTGTTTACGGCATTGAAGCGCCAATAGTCGGGGTGGTAGTCCACGTGGGTGATGAGCAGGCCGTGCTGGGCGCGGAATTCGCGCGTGTAAGCGAACCAGCGGTCGCTCTGGCGGTTCTCTAAGAGGAAGAACTCGTTGGAGTTGGCGGGATTGTAGAGCACGTAGGCCGTGCCCGTCTCGCCGAGGCCGGGCAGGTCGGCGATGTGCTGTGTCGACGCGATTTCCACGGGTTCCAGCCAGCCGGCTGCCCAGCGTTCGCCCGCCGAGTAGCCGCAGGGCACTTCGCCGCGGCGGTTGGGTCCGGAGTTGCTGCCGGAGTTCATCACGTCCCAGCAGGCCATGCCCACGCCGCCGGTGTAGGACACGTCGTAGAGGTCGGGGAAGCCCAGGCAGTGGCTGAACTCGTGGCAGGCCGTGCCGATGCCGTCGAGGTTCTTGCCCAGGTAGCCGTCGAGTTCGCAGGAGCAGGCGTAGGTGTTGATGGTCACGCCGTCGAGCGTGAGCTTGTTGTCGTAGAGCTGGCTCTCGTGGGGCCAGATAGTGTCGGACGGTCCGCCGTTGCTTTCGCCGTAGCCGGCGTAGATGAAAAACACCTGTTCCACCTCGCCGTCGCCGTCCCAGTCGTACTGGCTGAAGTCCACCTGCTTGTCGACGGCCTTGCAGGCTTCGACGACCATTTCGTCGGGGTGGGCGTCGTTGTCGCTGAGCGAGACGTTGCGTCCGTAGTAGGCATATCCGTTGGCCGTGGTCACGGGGCCCACCACGTCAAATTCGAGTTCAAACTGTCCGTAGCTCTGGTCGCGGAAATAGTCGCTCACGGAGCCGATGGCGTTGTCGAAGCTGTAGCCCTTCTGGTTGAACATCGCATCGAAGTCCGCCTGCGTGTAAGTCATCTTCAGGTCCGAGAAGCTTACGAGAATCACAAGGCCGCGCTTCTTGCCCGAATACGGGCGCGGGCGTTCGGGGAGCGCCTTCGGCT
>CALZMA010000115.1 GCA_945788445.1 uncultured Bacteroidales bacterium
TAGCCAAACTTGTCGTCCAGGCCGATTTGGCGGTTGGGGTGGCGCAGGTCGTTCTGGGCCTCGATGCTGTTGATGCCGTAGTCGTTGGCTGCAAACTTGTCGATGTCGGTAAACGAGTGGGCGCCGAGGAGGTCGGCCATCGTCTTGTAGTGCATGCCCTTGGTGGCGTTGAGCGAGAGGCCGAGGGTGTACTTGCTGTTGCGGTTGATTTCCTGGCTGAAGGCCGAGTTGAGGGCGAAGACCATCTGGTCGTTGTGGCGGCGTTCCTGGTAGTAGAGCGCCTCCCCGCCGGCGGCTTCGCTCTGGCGGTTCACGTAGTACATGCGGTCCCAGTTGATCTGGCGGTTGGCCTTGGAGCCGGTCCAGAAGTCCACGAGGTCGTTGTACTGCTCGAGGAGGTAGGGGTTCTGGGCGAGGTAGTCGGGGTTGTTCTTCTCGGGGTCGTACACGTCGAAGATGCCGCTCGGGAGGTTCTTGTAGTAGTCCGGGCGAGGGTCGTAGGCGTCGCCGCTCCAGCTGAGGGCGGTGGAGCTGTACATCGAGTACTTGAATCCGGCGGCGGTGGTGAGCTTCTTGGTGTCGTTGATTTTCCAGTCCCAGGTGAGGATGGCTGTCGGCTCGAAGTCGTTCACCACGCGGGCGTTGCGCTTCTCACCTCCCTGGTAGCCCCAGTTGGGGTTGTAGTAGTGGGAGTTGGCGAGCCAGTAGGCCTCCTCGGTCGAGGCACCCTGCTGGGCGCGTTCCGTGGGCGAGCCGAAGGTGACGAGGCTCAGGGAGTGGTGGTCGTTGAAGCGTTTCTCGGCAGCGAGGAAGTAGGAGAAGGAGTTGTAGAACGTGCCTTCAATCACGCCCTCCGAGGCCCAGCGGTAGCCCACCTGCCCGGCGAAGGCCCAGCCCGAGGGCAGTATGCCGGTGGCGTGGGTGTACATGCCGCGCGCCACGTAGTTGCGGTTGCAGCCCGAGAGGGTCAGCTTGTTGCCCTGGGCAAACTGCGAGGCGCGGGAGTTGACGCTCGTGCCGCCGCCCACGCCCATGATGCCGACGCGGTTGAAGTCGTAGGCCGAGAGGCCCTCCTGGTTGCGGGTGGCGTCGTTCATGCCGCCCACCATGCTGTAGCCGAAACGCCCCAGCTCGAGGTCGTTCAGCTGCAGGCCGTTGAGGTAGTAGCTGTTGTACATGTTGTCGTAGGCGCGCACCTTGAAGCGCATGGCGCTGAACAGGTAGCCCACCTCCGAGTTGTACGGGTCGCTCTTGGCTCCCGTGACGGTCGATACGGTCTGGGCCGCATCGTTGTCCTCGTCGAGCTGGCTCTCCGTGAAGGTAAAGTCGGCGTTGTCGAGGACAGACAGGGAGTCGGCGGGTGTTTGCGCCAGCGCTCCTGATGCCATCAGAAGGGCTGCCGCTGTGAGTTTTACACCTTTCTTCATATAAATTTTTAGAATGCAAATGGTTCTTCGGGAAAAAGCCGAGGGGAAGGAAGCCTGCCGGCTACTGCCGCCTCCGCGGGGATAGGAGTTTGCAAAGGGGGAAAAATGCGTGGCAAAATTAGGAAAAATTATGGCTGTGTCTGTTACAAGTCCATGAAAACTAAGCCTGAAACGGGGAAAACCGCGGTTTTCTCATTTTTTTTTAAGAAATTTGCCGCCGCCGCAGCCCTCCCGCCCCCGGCGAGCTGCGCGGCACTTTGTTTTACAGCCTATCACATTTTATGAAACGCTCCGCTTTTACCCTTGCGCTACTGTTTGCAGCGCTCACCTTCCTTTCCTCGTTCACCTCCCGCCCGCAGGGAGAGCAGCAGAAGAGCTATGCGCTCTACGGCGTGGCATTCTACAACGTCGAGAACCTCTTCGACACCCTGCACGATGCCGGGAAGAACGACTACGAGTTCCTGCCCGACGGCTCCTACAAATGGGGCAAGATGAAGTACGAGGCCAAGCTCCGCAATATCTCCCGCGTGCTCTCCGAGCTCTGCACGGACAAGCTCCCCGCGGGACCGGCTGTCGTGGGCCTCTCCGAAATCGAGAACGAGAAGGTGCTGGAGGACCTCCTGCGCCAGCCTGCCCTCGCCCAGAAGGGCTGGAAATACGTGGACTTCCCCGGAGTGGACCGCCGCGGCGTGGAGTGCGCTTTCCTCTACAACCCCCGCTTCTTCCAGCTGGAGCGCGCCATGGTAGTACCTTATTATTATAGCGAGAGCGGCCGCGTGGACGACCCGCTCCTCGGTTTCTACACCGACAGCGAGGGACAGGTGCAGGCTTACGGTGAACTGCGCGGCGACACTACGCACATTACCCGCGGCTTCCTCGTGATGACGGGGCAGCTCGCCGGCGAACGCCTCCACTTCATCGTGAACCACTGGCCCTCCCGTGCGGCGGGCGACGAGGTGCGCCAGCGCGCGGGCTTCCAGGTGCGCCAGCTGGTTCTGGCGCTCATGGCGGCCGACCCGCAGTCGAAAGTCGTCGTCATGGGCGACATGAACGACGACCCGGCCAACAAGAGCATGACGGAACAGCTCGGCTGTGTCAGCGACCCGGCCAAGGTGAAGCGCCCCACGGACATGTACAATCCTTGGTACAACACGCTCTACAAGGTGGGCCAGGGCACGCTGCTCTACGACGGCAAGTGGAACCTCTTCGACCAGATTGTGGTCTCGGGCAACCTGGTGGGCAAGGACCGCTCCTCGCTCAAGTTCTTCCAGCATGCCATCTTCATGCGCGACTATCTCTTCCAGCAGGAAGGTCGCTACCGCGGCAACCCGCTCCGCACCCATGCGGGCGGGGTGTGGCTCAATGGCTTCTCGGACCACCTGCCCACGCAGATTTACCTCGTGAAGGAGGTGGCGAAATAGCCGGCCGGTGACTTTTGCATCGTTATCCCATTCTACCCCCATAGACTAAACTTTCACCCCAATGGCACAGAAACCAAGCATTCCCAAGGGCACCCGCGACTTCGGCGCGGTGGAAATGGCCCGACGCAACTATATTTTCGAAACCATCCGCAGTGTCTACGCGCTCTACGGCTTCAGCCAAATCGAAACCCCGGCCATGGAGAACCTCTCCACGCTCATGGGAAAGTATGGCGAGGAGGGCGACAAGCTGCTCTTCAAGATTCTCAACTCGGGCGACTTCACGCGCGAGGCTTCGGCCGAGGAGTATGCAGGGCTCGGCCCGGCGCGCCTGGCTTCGCGCTTCTGCGAGAAGGGCCTGCGCTACGACCTCACCGTGCCCTTTGCCCGCTTTGTGGTGCAGCACCGCGACGAGCTCCAGATGCCTTTCAAGCGCTACCAAATCCAGCCCGTGTGGCGCGCCGACCGTCCGCAGAAGGGCCGCTACCGCGAGTTCTACCAGTGCGACGCGGACGTGGTGGGTTCCGACTCGCTCCTCAACGAGGTGGAGCTCATGCAGATTGTCGATGAGGTGTTTGCCCGCTTCGGCATCCGCGTGGCCATCAAGATCAACAACCGCAAGATTCTCTCGGGCATCGCGGAGATTATCGGCGCGGCCGACAAGATTGTGGACATCACGGTGGCTATCGACAAACTCGACAAGATTGGGCTCGAGAAGGTGAACGAGGAGCTCCGCGCCGTGGGCCTACCGGACGAAGCGGTCGAAAAGCTCCAGCCCATCATTGCGCTCTCGGGCTCGAACGAGGAGAAGCTGGCCACGATGCGCTCGGTGCTCGCCGGGAGCGAAACGGGACTGAAGGGCGTGGACGAGGTGGCCTTCGTGCTCGAAACGCTCGCCGACAGCAACCTGCGCAACCCCATCGAACTCGACCTCACGCTGGCCCGCGGACTGAACTACTACACGGGATGTATCTTTGAGGTGAAGGCGCTCGACGTGCAGATCGGTTCCATCACGGGCGGCGGCCGCTACGACAACCTCACGGGCATCTTCGGCCTGCCGGGCCTGAGCGGCGTGGGCATTTCGTTCGGTGCGGACCGCATCTACGACGTGCTGACCCAGCTCGACCTCTATCCCGCCGCCACGCAGGCCGGCGCACAGTTGCTCTTCATCAACTTCGGACAGCGGGAGGCGGCACACTGCCTGCGCCTCGCCGCCGCCACCCGCCGTGCGGGCATCGCCACGGAGGTATACCCCGATGCGGTGAAGATGAAGAAGCAAATGGCCTACGCCAACGCGCACCACGTGCCCTTCGTGGCGCTCGTGGGCGAGGCGGAAATGGCCGAGGGCCGCGTGGCCTTGAAGAACATGGAGACCGGCGAGCAGCAGAGCCTCACCATCGAGGAAGCCATCGCCGTTATCCGCGGCGAAGCGTAGGTCTTCGACCGGCACGGGCGGGAAAAAGTAGGGCAGAACGTGGAGCTTGCTTCTGTAGCTCTCTCTGCGTTTCCCATGGAGGCCCGTGCCCATTTCCGCGTGTGTCGGGCGCTTCCCATGGAGGCCCGAAGGGCTGACCTTTAGCCCATAGCCCAGGGTGAAGCCCTGGGTTAG
>CALZMA010000116.1 GCA_945788445.1 uncultured Bacteroidales bacterium
AGACCGCCGGGCTCGTTGAGGTGGAAGTTGGTCGAACTCGGTGCGGTATAGAAATCCGTGCGTTCGAGATAGTCGAGCATCTTGTCTATACCCTCGCGGTGGATATGTTCTTTGCAGAGCGACTTGAAGCGCGCTTTGTTGTCTTCGATTTCTTGTTCTTTCATGGGCAAAGAAGGGAAAGAGCCTTATATATATAATAAGGAGTGGTAGAGGCGGAAATTACTGAGGAACTTCGGCAGCCGTGGCGGTCAGCGCATCGGGCGCAACGCAGAGCTCCAGCCCCATTTGTTCTGCCATGTTCAGCACGAAGTGTACGCCCGCTTCGCGCTCGTTGGGAATTTTCCCGTCGAGGATGGCATCCTTGAGCGCACACTTGAGCGAGCCCACGGCGGGACAGGGCGAGAGGCCGAACCAAGCCATGATTTCGTCGCCATTGACGGGTGGCTGGAAGTTGCGGATGCGGTCTTTCTCCTCGATGTCCACCAGTTTGCGGCGCACCGTCTTGAAGTTTTGGAGAAAGTTCTGTTTGCGCTGTTCGTTCTTGCTCGTGATGTCCGCTTCGCAGAGCGTCATGAGGTCGTCGATGTCGTCGCCCGCCTCGAAGAGCAGTCGTCGCACGGCACTGTCCGTGACGATGTCGTCGGCGATGGCGATGGGGCGCATGTGGAGCCCCACGAGTTTCTTCACGTACTTCATGCGGTCGTCGAGGGGCAGCTTCAGGCGGCGGAAGAGCGGTTGGATCATCTTTTCGCCGAGGAAGTTGTGGTTGTGGAAAGTCCATCCCACGGCCGGTTCCCACTGCTTGCTCCGCGGTTTGCCGATATCGTGCAGGAGGGCGGCCCAGCGCAGGTAGAGGTTGTCGCTTTTCGAGGCCACCGTGTCGAGCACTTCGAGCGTGTGGTAGAAATTGTTCTTGTGCGAGCGTCCCTGCCGCGTTTCCACGCAATCGAGGCGGGCCACTTCGGGAAGGATGAGTTCCAGCAGGCCGCAGCGGTGGAGTTCCACGAGTCCGCGCGAAGGCGTGTCGGCCATCATGATTTTGTTCAGTTCGCTGATGATGCGTTCCGCGCTGATGATAGAGATACGTTCGCGGTTGCGCTGGAGCGCGTCGAAGGTTTCCTCCTCAATCACGAACTTCAGCTGGGTGGCAAATCGTACGCAGCGCATCATGCGGAGCGGGTCGTCGCTGAAGGTGATGTCCGGGTCGAGCGGTGTGGCGATGATGCCGTCGCGGAGGTCGAGCAGTCCGTCGAAGGGGTCCACGAGTTCGCCCAGCCGGTGAGCGTTGAGGCAAACGGCCATGGCGTTGATGGTAAAGTCGCGGCGGTTCTGGTCGTCTTCGAGCGTGCCGTCCTCGACCTTCGGTTTGCGCGAGTCGTGGCTGTAGCTTTCCTTGCGGGCACCAACAAACTCCACTTCCGTGCCGCGCCATTTCACCTGTGCCGTGCCGAAGTTCTTGAACACCGAGAGGTGGGCCTGCCGGCCGAGGTTGCGGGCGAGCGCTTCGGCCACGGCGATGCCGCTGCCCACGACTACTACGTCGATGTCGTTCGTGTCGCGTTCCAGAAAGAGGTCGCGCACGTAGCCTCCCACGAGGTAGCACTCCACGCCCAGTTCATCGGCCGTTTTCGTGATATGGTGGAAGATATCCTGGTCTATCTTTTGCTTGATTTCTTCTTGGTTAAGGAGCTTCATGCCTGGGTACTAAGGTTCGTTCTGTTCTTTGCCCGCGCTGTAGTAATGCGACATGCGGGTGAGGCGCAGGGTGTAGCGCGAATTGTAGTAATAATCTTTCACGTCCAGAATCATGTAGTAGTCGTCGAAGCTGCGGATGTAGCCCACCATTGCGGGATTGCTGCCTTCGAAGTAGAAATACAAGTCGCGGCCGTGCTGTTCCCAGTAGCCTGCTTCGTAAAAGCCGTCGCGTCCCTGTGCGCGGAAGTCCCCGTTGTGGTAGAAGGTCCAGTAGTCGCCGGGCTGGTAGTTGCAGTCGTAGCTGCCTGTCACCTCCACGATGCGCCAGTCGCCGCAGAGTTCAGAGGAAGAAAGGAACCACACGTCTTCGTCGCAGCCGCTGAGGCTTACTGCCGTAAAGAGCGTGAGCAAAAGAAAACTCAGTTTATGGATAGCCTGTTTCACTGTAATTAAATTTTGACGTTATACTGCCTGTTAAATGAGATATTCAAAATACAAAAGTATGTTTTCGCCATGAATATACAAAGTATTTCCCTCAAACTTTTCTCTTTTCGCCCTTTTGGACGAATAAAATGCCGAGTTTCTTTGTCTGCGCGGTAGGCTTCACTAAATTTGCTGCGCAAAAAGTATGCGTTCAACCCATTAAGCCAAACAATCTGACAACATGGACAAAATACAAGTTCGCGACCGCGAGTTTACCATATCCATCCCCGAGGCGAAAATCCTCCAGCGCGTTTCGGAAGTTGCCCAGCAAATCCAGCACGACCTGAAGGACGAGCATCCGCTCTTCATCAGTGTGCTCAACGGTTCGTTCGTCTTTGCCGCCGACTTGCTCCGCGCCCTCGACATGCCCTGTGAAATCGCATTCGTCCGCGTCGCATCCTACGACGGCATGGGCTCTACGGGAAAGGTGAAGCAGCTCCTCGGTCTGAAAGAGAACATCGAAGGCCGCACCGTAGTCGTGGTGGAAGACATCATCGACTCGGGACTCACCATGAAGCAGATGCTCGAAACCCTCCGCCAGCAGGGCCCCAAGGACATCCGCATCGCCTCCCTGCTCGTGAAGCCCGGCAACCTCAAGGTAGACCTCGACATCGACTACTGCTGCTTCAAGATACCCAACGACTTCATTGTCGGTTACGGCCTCGACTACGACGGCGAGGGACGCAACCTGCGAAATATCTATACGGTGGTGGAAGAGTGACTTCCGCCATCTCAACCAATAGCCAAAAACTCCTTACTGCACATGAAAAATATCGTAATCTTCGGTGCCCCCGGTTCGGGCAAAGGCACGCAGAGCGACTTGCTCGTACAAAAATATGGTTTCAAACACATCTCCACGGGCGATGTGCTCCGCGCAGAAATCAAGCAGGGCACGGAACTGGGACATACGGCACAGTCCTACATCGACAAGGGCCAGCTCATCCCCGACAGCCTCATGATTGACATTCTCGCGCAGAAATACGACGCGCTCTGCCCCTGCGAAGGCGTCATCTTCGACGGCTTCCCCCGCACCATCACGCAGGCCGAGGCCCTCAAGCAGATGCTCGCCGAACGCGGCACGGCTGTCAGCGCCATGCTCGAGCTCCGCGTGCCCGAGGAAATGCTCATGGAGCGCCTCATCAACCGCGGCAAGACTTCCGGCCGGGCCGACGACAACGCCGAAACCATCGCCAAGCGCCTCCGCGTGTACAACAGCCAGACCACGCCGCTCATCGAATGGTACGCTGCCGAAGGCAAGCACCACGCTGTCAAGGGCTACGGACCGCTCGAAGAAATCAACGCCGCACTCTGCGAGGTGATTGACCACTGCGAGTAGTGCCCCATAACTTGTTAAACATCAAACGATTCAACAGCGCAGCCTCTCCCGGCTGCGCTACGATTGACCTATGGCCGAATCCAACTTTGTAGACTACGTGAAAATATATTGCCGCTCGGGAAAGGGCGGCCGAGGCTCCATGCACATGCACCGGGCCAAATACCAGCCCAACGGCGGCCCCGACGGTGGCGACGGCGGACGCGGCGGCAACATCTACCTCCGCGGCAACCACAACTATTGGACGCTCCTCCACCTCCGCTACGAGCGCCACGTCTTTGCCGAACACGGCGGCAACGGCTCGAAATGCCTTTCCCACGGTTCCGACGGCGCCGACCGCTACATCGACGTGCCGCCGGGCACGGTAGCCTACAATGCGGAAACGGGCAAGTACATCTGCGACGTGGCCGAGGACGGACAGGTCGTGCTCCTGCTCAAGGGCGGCCGCGGCGGTCTGGGCAACTGGCAGTTCCGCACCGCCACCAACCAGGCCCCGCGCTATGCGCAGCCCGGCGAACCCATGCAGGAGATGATGGTCATTCTCGAACTGAAACTCCTGGCCGACGTGGGCCTCGTGGGCTTCCCCAACGCGGGAAAGTCTACCCTCGTCTCGGCCCTCTCGTCGGCCCGCCCCAAGATTGCCAACTATCCCTTCACCACCATGGAGCCGAGCCTCGGCGTGGTGGCCTACCGCGACGGCAAGTCGTTCGTGATGGCCGACATCCCGGGCATCATCGAGGGTGCAGCCGAGGGCCGCGGACTGGGCCTGCGTTTCCTGCGCCACATCGAGCGAAACTCGCTGCTCCTCTTCATGGTGCCGGGCGACACCGAACACATCGGGAAGGAATACCGCATCCTGCTCGCCGAACTGGAAA
>CALZMA010000117.1 GCA_945788445.1 uncultured Bacteroidales bacterium
CCAGCGTGTGGCAGCCCGCTCCGGCCCCGACATCGAGCACGCGGCCGCGGGCCAGACTGAGCGCACGGCGCTCCAGGGGCGGCATCTGCACTTCGGTGCGGAAGAGGGTGGACACGGGCATCTCGTCCTCGTCGAAACGGGAGGAGAGGACGCGGAGGCGGTGGAGGGGGCGGCGGTGGAAACAGTCGCTGACGGCACGCCCCATGGGGTCGCGCTGGGGGGAGAGGGTCATGGGCGGGAAGGTGTTTGGCGGAATGCCTTTGACTGGCAGTAAAGCGGAAGAGCCGCCCTGCAACGGGCGGGTTGCGGGGCGGCTCTTCGGTGGGTTTCGATAGCGAAGCGAACAGCGCAATCGGTGGGCGCTGCGGCGGGCTGAATTAGTCCTCTTCGCGGTGCAGCTGCTGTACGTACACAGCGTGTTCCTTGGCCAAGCGCTTCAGTACGCTGGGCTTGTCGAACTGCTGGCGAGCACGGAGCTCCTTGATGACACCGGTCTTTTCAAACTTTCTCTTGAACTTCTTCAGGGCGCGCTCGATGTTCTCGCCGTCCTTAACTTGTACTACGATCATTTTTTGATTTGGGGTTTTTATTTTATTATTACTTAATATGCATACTTCTTGCGAGGTGCAAAAGTAGGTATAATCTTTATTCCTCCCAAACTTTCCAGGCGTTTTTTGCTGTTTTGCAACGACTTACGCACCGAAACTTGCGGCGGGCGGCCCGAGCGGCAGGCGGGGACGGTTCGGGCAGCGGGCATGGGGACACCGGCTCATGCGTCCAAAACGGCTCCGAAATGCTGCCAGGCATTGCGCACTTCCGCTTCATCTGTGTAAGCCATAAGAAAAAAGGGAAGAAATGCAGGGCGCAAGGGCATTATGTAATTTTAAAGCATTACCTTTGCATCTCTGACACGGATTATCTAAAAATGGCACAGATTTAACTTTTCTGGTCTCGTGCCGTTAGTTTTCACTCACAGAAACGGTCCATTATTATTGACACCCGCATTCCCAGAACATCTATTTAACAAATCAACTGTATATGAACAAAAAGTATTTCTACATCGGTCTGTTGCTGACCTTGCCGCTGCAGTCGTGCATCGACAGCGACTACAACCTGAGCGACCTGGACACGAACGTCACCGTGCCCGTGAACAACCTGACGCTCCCGCTCAACATGGAAAGCCTGACGCTCCACACCGTGCTCGACCTCGACGAGAACAGCCAGGTGAAGGAACACAACGGCCAGTATGCCGTGGTGGTGGAAGGCACCTTCGAAAGTGAACCCATCCAAGTGGACAACTTCAACATGAACGGTGCGGACATCGAGAACATCGTGGGCACGTCGACCAAGTCGACCGGCAACGCCCGTGCCCGCGTGAAGAAGACGAAGAGCGGCGAGCTCGAACGCCTCGTGGCACAGTACACGCTCCCGACGGAGAAGACCAACGTGTCGATCTCGGGTAAGGACGTGACGGAGGCTATCCAGTCGCTGAAGTCGGTGAACGTGAACACCTCGATTTCCACCAAGGTGAACATCGACAAGGAGAAGAAGCTCAACGACGTCGTGAAGTCGATGCGCGTGGAGAACTTCAGCTTCAAGGTGCCCAAGGGCCTGGAAGGCACGCTGGTACTGAAGACGAAGGACGGCAAGCAGTACACCACGGACAAGATTGACTCGAAGACGGGCGTGGCAGAGTTTGACGCAGAGGAAATCGTGATGCCCGACGGCGAGTTTGAAATGGAATTCAACGTGTCGTCGCTCAACGAGGACATTCTCGAGCAGACCCTGGACCAGATCAAGGAGAACGACAACTTCAGCGTGGAGGACAACTTCGGCGTGAACGACGGTGCCATCGGCATCTACGACTCGGACTTCAAGGACCAATACAAGGACAAGACGGACGAGGAGAAGTACAACGCGCTGCCCGACGAACTGAACTACGTTTCGGAACAGGAGATGACGGACATCAGCGTGGAGGACTTCTCGGGTAACCTCGACTATGCCGTGGAGGACGTGAACATCGAACCTATCGACCTCAGCGACGTGCCCGACCTGCTGAACCAGACGGGTACGTACCTCAACTTCACGAACCCGCAGCTGTACCTCAGCCTGAACAACCCCGTGGCTGACGGTGCCGAACAGACGGTTCCCGCCAGCACGAAGTTTGAAATCACTTCCGTGGACAAGGACGGCAAGGAGAACAAGTACTCTCTCGACAAGGGCGAGGAAATCGTGGCCGACGCTGCGAACAACTACTTCTACCTCTCGCCGAAGACGGTGGAGAATGCTGACAAGTACGAGTCGTTCGAACAGGCAGAGCACGTGAAGTTCTCCACCCTCGGCCAAATCCTCAGCGGCGGCGACGAGGCCACTTCGCTCGGTATCCCCACGCAGCTCGTGGTGAAGGCCATCGACACCCGCGTGAAGGCCGACAACATCCAGAACTTCAAGCTGGGACAGGAGTTTGCTCCCATCTCGGGCCGCTACGTGTTCTACGCTCCGCTCTCGCTCACCCCGGGCTCGCGCATCCGCTACCAGGAAGAATACGACGGCTGGAACACGGAAGAACTCGACGACATCATCATCAGCGCCCTGAAGGTGAGCTGCGACGTGACTACGGACGTGCCCTTCGCCCTGGAGGTGAAGATGACACCCATCGACAAGTTCGGCAAGCGCCTCACGAACTGCACGGCTACGGGCAAGGTGGTTTCGAAGGCACAGAAGCAGAAGCTGGAACTCGTGATGACGGGCGAAATCAAGAACCTCGACGGTATCGTCATCGATGCCTACGCTACGGCCGAGTCGGACGACACGCTCACTCCGAACATGAACATCAACATGGAGAACATCAAGGCCAGCGTATCGGGCAAGTATCAATCTGAATTGTAACCACTATGAATTTTTCGAAAATATTTCTCGGCACTGCGCTCGGCCTCGCCGCCACGGGTGCCTTTGCACAACAGACTTCTACGGGCTTCTTCAACGACGGCTACCTCTACCGCCACGAGATGAACCCGGCTATCGCGAACAGCGACAGCTATGTGGCTTTCCCCGGCATGGGTAACCTCAACGTGGGCTACCGCGGCAACGTGAGCCTCGGCGACTTTATCTATTCGCGCGGCGGCAAGACGGTGCTCTTCATGAACGACCAGGTGACGCCCCAGGAGTTCCTCAAGAACATCAACGACAAGAACAAGCTGAACGCGGAGGTGAAGGTGAACGTCCTCTCCGTGGGTTTCAAGACGAAGAACAGCTACCAGACCATCGGCGTGAACCTCCGCTCGAACATCGGCGTGGTGCTCCCCGGCGAACTGCTCCGCATGGCGAAGGAGGGTCCGAGCAACAGCGTGTACGACCTCTCGGCCACGAACGTGCATGCCGACGCTTTCCTCGAAATGGCTTACGGCTACAGCCGCGACATCAACGAGCAGTGGCGCGTGGGCGGTAAGGTGAAGTTCTTGCTCGGCGGCGGCAACATCGACGCGAAGTTCAAGGATGCCCGCTTCGAACTCCACGAGGACAAGTGGGTGGCCACGACCGACGCTGAAATCCAAGCCAGCGTGAAGGACCTGACCTTCGACAAGGACACGAAACTGCGCGGCCCCGAAGGCAGCGAAACGGAACACGAGTATGTGAGCGGCATGGACATCGACAAGGCGGGCCTCAACGGCTGGGGTCTGGCCTTTGACCTCGGTGCTACGTACCAGCTCGACGAGGACTGGAAGTTCGGCCTCTCGCTGCTCGACCTGGGCTTCATCAACTGGAACAACAACATGCTGGCCTCTACGGACGGCCGCCAGACGGTGAGCACGGACGACTATGTGTTCAACCCCGACGACGCGGCCTCGAACTCGTTCGACAACGAGTGGGACCGCTTCACGGAGGGCCTGTCGGCACTCTACGAACTGCAGGACAAGGGCGACCAGGGCAAGCGCACGAAGGCACTGGCGGCTACCATCAACGCTTCGGCCGAATACAGCTGCCCCTTCTACCGCCCCTTGACGCTGGGCCTCATGAACACGACGAAGATCCAGGGCAAGTACTCTTGGACGGAGTTCCGCCTCTCGGCCAACTACGCTCCCTGCAAGATTTTCTCTGCCAGCATGAGCCTCGCTGAAGGCACTTACGGCGCTTCGTTCGGCTGGATGCTGAACCTGCACCCGAAGGGCTTCAACATGTTCGTGGGCATGGACCACACGTTTGCCAAGATGGCCAAGCCCTGCGTGCCGATGGCGGGCAAGTTCAACGTGAACTTTGGTATCAATTTCCCCTTCTAACACGCTCTCCCCTACCCTGCCCTGCCACCCGGCAGCGCAGGACACAAGAAATCCCGAGACGCTCCGGCGACCTCGGGATTTCTTGTGCAGTGGGGA
>CALZMA010000118.1 GCA_945788445.1 uncultured Bacteroidales bacterium
GTTCAACCGCATGGTTTCCACGGCCAACTTCCCCCTAAGCGTGCAGACCGAAGAGGGACGCGAGGCGGTGAAGAACTGGCTCTGGAACCACAACGGCGACACGGATTTCCATGCCGGCGGCCTGGCGGGCATCGGCGTGGCCAGCGGCGGCGACTGGCAGGGCATCTCGTCCACCCCGGTCAACGACGAACTGGGCGTGACGGGAAAATACTACGTGAACAAATGGGGCACCTCGGTGGACCACGCGCTGACCATCGTGGGCTACGACGACCGCATCGAGTTTGACCTGAACGGCAACGGCGTCTACGGCGAGGCTTCGGCCGACGAGAAGGGAGCCTGGATTGTGGTGAACTCGTGGAGCCCCTGGTGGTGCAACGACGGCTTCATCTACTGCCCCTATGCCCACGGCGGGGCCTGGTTCAACCAGGACGGTACGATGGGCAACAGCTGGTGGTATCCCGAGGTGTACCACGTGCGCAAGAATTACCGCCCGCTCCGCACGATGAAGGTGAGAATGGACTACTCGCGCCGCTCGGAACTGCTCATCGGCGCGGGCGTTTCGACGGACCTCGAGGCCACGGAACCGCAGACGTCCATCGCTTTCGACCACTTCAAGTATGCGGGCGACGGACGCAACGGCGACTCCATTCCCGCACCCGAGGTGCCGATGCTGGGACGCTGGGCGGACGGCAAGCTCCACGACGAACCGATGGAGTTCGGCTACGACCTGACGGACCTGAGCGAAAAGTTTGACCAGGACATGCCGCTGAAGTATTTCCTCACCATCCAGACGAAGGGCTCGGCTGTGGGCTCGGGCCACGTGTATGACCTCTCGGTGATCGACTACTACGAGGACGAGGCGGGCGTGGAGACACCCTGCGAAATCGCGCCCGAGGGCGTGGAGGTGAAGAACAGCGGGGAAACGACGGTGATTTCCTTCGTGGTGCAGGGCCGCGGGCTCTACGCACCGCGCAACGCCAGTATCGCCGAGGGCGTGCTCTCGTGGAACGCTCCGGTGCGCTCGGGCCTGGCGCTGACGGGCTACCGCATCTACCGCGACGGCAACCTCGTGGGCGAGACGGACGCGCAAACGCTGCAGTTCACACTGCCGAACGCGGAGGTGTGCAGCTACGGCCTGGCGGCGGTCTACGGCGCGAAGGAGTCGGGCAAGGTGGCCGTGGAGGTGCCGGTGACGAAGACGGCCAACTACTACGCGAACCTGAGCAAGTCGGGCTTCAGCGTGCCTGACGTGTTCGGCGCAAAGCTGAAGCAGGCTACCATCGAGTTCTGGATGAACTGCAACTCGCTGCTCAACTGGAACCAGATGGCTGGTCCGGGTTGGGGACAGTTCCTGTTCCACGCAAACTCGGACGGCACGTTCTCTGCGGGCTGGGACACGGAAAACCGCCTGAACATTGGCGGGGCACTGGCCGTGGGCTCGTGGAAGCACATTGCCATCGTGGTGGACGGCAACAACCTGAAGGTGTACGTGAACGGCGAGGAGAAGGGTGACCTGACCTCGGAGAAATACAGCGGCATCGGCGGCTTCGGCGACCTGGTGTTCTCGGCCAACAGCGGCTCGAACGCCTACACGGACGCGAAGATTGACGAACTCCGCATCTGGAAGACGGCCCGCACGGCGGAGGAAATCGCCGCGAACAAGAACGTGGAGTTCGGCAACGCGGGGGCTCCGGCCGACTTGCTGGCTTACTTCAAGGGTGACCTGATTACCCTCGACGGCAACGCTTGCCTGCGCGACCACTCGGGCCACGCGCGCCACGCAAAGGTGCTGGGCGGCACGTGCCGCGCTCTGTCGATGAGCGGCACGAACGTGAAGGTGCCGGCTGGCATTGAGGTGGCCCTGGAGGCTCCCTCGGCTCCCGTCTACCTGGGCATGCCGGTGACGCTGAAGGCGGTGCCTTCGCTCTCGGCCCACTCGCTCGCCTGGACGGCTGCGGGGGCACAGACGGAAGGTGCGGCCACACTCTCGCCGACCCTGGTGTTCGACCAGACGGGCAAGCAGCAGGTGAGCGTGACGGCCACGACGCTGGCGGGCGAGAGTGCCACGGCTTCGGCCGAACTGGAGGTGCTGGCCTGCCCGGCTCCCGACGCGGCCTTCTCGGCCACGAAGTCGCAGGTGGCTGCGGGCGAACGCGTATCGTTCCTCCCGAAGCATCCGATGACGGGCTTCATCTACCACTGGGAAATGCCCGGCGCTGAGGTCGAGGAGGCTTTCACGCCCAATGCGGCTGCCACGTACAACGAGAAGGGCACGTACACGGTGCGCCTGACAGTGACGACGCCCGACGGCCAGACGGCTTCGGGACAGACGGAGGTGACGGTGTCGGAGGTGGCCCCGCTGGCGGGCTTCGACGTTTCGCCGGCTACCGTGGTGAAGGGCCGCGCGGTGACGCTCATCGACAAGTCGAAATATGCGCCCACGGAGTGGCACTGGATGCTGCAGAGCAAGCAGGCTACACTGGTGGGCGAGGGCGACACGCTTTGCTTCGCACCCGAAAAGCCGGGCTACTATGACGTGCAGCTGACCGTGGCGAACGAGATGGGCACGAGCGTGGCACGACAGGAGAAGGCGCTCATTGTCTGCAACGCGGACAGCAAGAACGGCCTGAACTTCAGCTACGACGCGGCACAGGTGACGCTCGAACAAGTGCCCATGGCCGAGGGTGACAAGAATTTCACCATCGACTGGTGGATGAAGCCCTCTACGCTGCAGCCGGAGGGCAACGCCATGGGCGACAAGGCTTCGTCGCTCCTGCTCTACACGACGAGCGCAGGCGAAATGGTGGTGCAGATGGCTGACAAGACGGTGCGCTCTGAGGCGGGCCTCGTGGTTGCCAACGAATGGCACCACTATGCGGTGGCTTACCTGGCGGGTGCCGTGCGCTTCTTCCGCGACGGCGTGCAGCTCGACTCGAAGAGCAACGGCGTGAGCTCGCTCCCGCAGATTGCGAAGTTTGCCATCGGCAGCAGCGAGATGCCCTTCAAGGGCCAGATCGACGAGTTCCGCATCTGGGGCAAGACGCTCACGGCTGCGCAGCTGAAGTCGTACATCAACCAGCCCATCGAGGCGGCTGACGTGGCCACGGCTGAGAGCCAGCGGTTGCTGAAGGTTTACTACCAGTTCAACCAGTCGGGCGGCGACGTGACGGACCTGACTTCGAACGGCAACAAGGGCCTGCGCTCGGGCTTCGGTCCGGACGGCGATGCCTGGGGCCTGTCGAGCGGCGTGTTCTCGCTCAACTTCGAGGCGGCTTCGTCGCAGGACGTGACTTCGCGCTACCTCTCGAACTACAAGGAGGAATTCCGCAGCACGGGCAAACTGCTCAACGAGGGCGGCAGCGAACGCTTCAAGGAACTGGCTGACTGGACGCAGGAGAACATGGCCACGGAACCCATCCGTACGGGGGCGCACGTGGACACGGACAAGTTCTCGGACCTCACCATCACGACGGGCTGGGACGGCTTTGCCTCGGAACTGGAGGACCTGAAGGTTTACCAGACGATGACGCTGCCCGCCGGCGCTTACTGCTTCACGGCTACCTACGGCCAGTATGAGGGCAACGGCGCGGGCTCGTACCTCGCCGTGGCTGCGGGCAAGGGACTGCCGAACTCGGCTGACCTGGAGACGAAGGCCCTGGGCTACATGGCCATGGAGGCGAAGAGCGACGCTCACCCGGCAAACAGCCTCAACTTCGTGCTGACGGAGCAGACGGAAGTGAGCCTGGGTATGGTGGTGAACATGAACGGCAACAACTGCGCCACCTTCCAGTCGTTCTCGCTGATGAAGTCGAACGTGGAGACCATCGTCCCGCTGCCGACTTCCATCGCGCCCGTATCGCCCGATGCCCCGGGCACCACCGCCCCGCTCTACGACATCCTGGGCCGACGCGTGTGGACGCCCGTTCGCGGCGGCGTGTATATCCGCGGCGGTCAGAAGATTGTGGTGAAGTAGACATCTCTCCATCATAAAATTTTTCTCTCCTGAATACAGGAGCACTCTCTTCCCAGAAGAGGAGCATTCTCTTCCCAGAAGAGGAGCATTCTCTTCCCAGAAGAGGAGCGGCGAAGCCCCACTTCCCGCTCCTCTTCCTTTTTCTATCCCCTTCTTTCCACATCCCCTTTCCACATCCCCGCCACCCTGCGGCTCTATACTGCGGCTCTATACGCTCTATACTGCTCTATACTGCTCTATACTGCGCTCTATACGCCACCCTGCGGCAACAAAAATCCCCCCAAACTTGCATATTCCAAAAATAATCCCCACTTTTGCACCGGAAACGCCCCAATACGTTCCCACTGGACTTGTAGCTCAGTTGGTTAGAGCAACAGACTCATAATCTGGAGGTCC
>CALZMA010000119.1 GCA_945788445.1 uncultured Bacteroidales bacterium
GCCGCCCAATACTAAAAATTGTTCTCTTCGCTGTGCCTGTAGGCCGTGAGGTCCTCGAAGAGCTTCTTCTTCAGTTCGTCGAGAGCCCCGTCGCGGAGCTGGCGGCGGTTGTATTTCAGCCAGTTCAGCAGCACGTGTTCGTCCACATGGTGGCGCGAAGGAAATCGCTTGTACATCCCTACAAAGTTCTTCACCGACAGATATTTCAACTGCCACTTGGAGTCGTATTTCCCGACATTGTCGAGAGCCTGTTCGAGTTCGTCGTACATCGTCCGTTGGGGGGGATTGAAAGGTGTTAGCGATTGGTGGATACAAACGAGAGGCCGGTCAGCCTCTACCCGACTATGGGCCGGAGAAGCCGCGAAGCGCGTTGCCCCGGGGGCAGGCCGCCGCGCCGCTTCTCCAGCCCATGATTGTCAGGCAGTGGAAAGAGAGGGGGAAACAGGAGAGATTAGTCCCACTCAAGGATAACCTTGCCGCACTGACCCGACTCCATGATGTCGAAGCCCTTCTGGAAGTCGGCCACCGGGAAGCGGTGCGTGATGACGGGCGAGAGGTCGATGCCCGAAATCAGCATCTGCTCCATCTTGTACCAAGTTTCCCACATCTCGCGGCCGTAGATGCCCTTGATGGTCAAGGCCTTGAAGATGATTTCGCTCCAGTCCACCGTCGTCGTCGGGGGCAGGATGCCGAGCTGGGCAATCTTCGAGCCGTTGTACATGTGCGAAACCATATCGCGGAAGGCTACGGGCGCGCCGCTCATCTCGAGGCCCACGTCGAAGCCGCGGATGCCGAGCTTTTCCATAGCCTGTGCCACGGTTTCGCCGTTCTTGGCATTGACGGTGCAGGTGGCACCCATCTTCTTGGCGATTTCGAGGCGGTAGTCGCTGAGGTCAGTGACCACGATGTTCTTTGCGCCGGCAAACTTGGCGATAGCCGTAGCCATGGTGCCGATGAGGCCGGCACCCGTGATGAGCACGTCCTCGCCGAGCAGCGGGAAGCTGAGCGCCGTGTGCGTAGCGTTGCCGAAGGGGTCCATGATGGCCGCCATGTCGTCGCTGATGCGCGGGTCGAGCTTCACCACGTTGCTCTCGGGGATGCAGAGGTATTCAGCAAAAGCACCGTCGCGGTTCACGCCCACGCCAATGCTGTTCTCGCAAATGTGCTGGAGACCGCGGCGGCAGTTGCGGCAGTGGCCGCAGGCAATGTGGCCTTCGCCCGTCACGCGGTCGCCGGGCTTGATGTTGCGCACACCCGGGCCCACCTGCTCCACGATGCCCACATACTCGTGGCCGATGGTCATCGGGGTCTTGATGGTCTTCTGGCTCCACTCGTCCCACTTGTAGATGTGGAGGTCAGTGCCGCAGATGGCGGTTTTCTTAATCTTGATCAGTACGTCGTTCACACCCACTTCGGGCACGGGAACATCTTCCATCCAGATGCCTTTCGCAGGCTCTTTCTTGACTAATGCTTTCATGTTGCTGTATAGAGATTTGGTTTAAGTCCAGGGCGGGCTTCGCCGCCCTGGACTTTGTGAATGCAATATTCCTATTAAAATACGAGATACCCAAACATTCCGCCCGCTTTTTACGCTTTCGCCCGTCCGCGGAGCCTTTTCACGAAAAGCAGGAGGCAAACGGCGGCCACGCAGAGCGCCACACCGTTGCCCACGGCGGGCGAGAGCGCGAAGGCAAACGGGCTCGTGAGCAGGTACGACACGCACACCACCGTCATGAACAGGGCAGGCACGAGCGTCAGCCAATAGGCCCGGCCCTTTCCCGAAAGCCACACGGTGAGCGTCCAGAGCGTGAACACGGCCAGCGTCTGGTTTGCCCAGCCGAAGTACTGCCACACCACGTTGAAGCCGTTCGGGTTGTCCACCTGCCAGACAAGCAGCGCGATGGCCGCCACGAAGAGCGGCACGCTCACCGCCAGACGCTTCGCCACGGGACGCTGCGACACGCGGCAGAAGTCTGCCACAATGAGCCGTGCGCTGCGGAAAGCCGTGTCGCCGCTCGTGATGGGCGCAGCCACCACGCCCAGCAGGGCCAGCACGCCGCCCACCACGCCGAGCCAGTCGTTGCACACCAGCGAAACCACCGCCGGGGCAGGCGTAGTGAATCCCGCGTTGGCCGTGCCCTCGATGAGCGCATAGCCCGGGGCCGGACTGCCGTAGAAGAAATACATCGACACGGTGGCCCACACCAGCGCCACGAGGCCCTCCGTAATCATGGCCCCGTAGAAAATGGGGCGGCCCAGGCGTTCGTCTTTCATGCAGCGCGCCATGAGCGGACTCTGCGTGGCATGGAAGCCGCTTATCGCCCCGCAGGCGATGGTGATGAACAGACAGGGGAAAATGGCCCCCATCGCGCCGGCCTCCCCGCCGCCATCAGCGTGGGCCAGGCCGTGCCAGAGTTCGGGCAGCACGGGCCATTTCAGCAGCAGGCACACCAGCAGGGCCCCCGCCATGAAGAGCAGCGAAACGGCGAAGAGCGGATACACCTTACCGATGATGCGGTCGATGGGGAGCATCGTGGCCAGCACGTAGTAGGCGAAGATGGCCAGAATCCACCACATCGTGGAGCCCCAGAGGTGTCCGAGAATGAGGGCCGGGCTGTAGACAAACACCACGCCGACCATCACCAGCAGGAACACCGAGAACACCAGCACCGCCAGCCGCATCCGCCGCCCGAGGTAGTGCCCGATGAGTTCGGGCAGCCCTGCCCCGTCGTGGCGCAGCGACAGCATGCCCGAGAGGTAGTCGTGGACGCCCCCCGCGAAGATGCTGCCCAGCACAATCCACAGGTAGGCGGCAGGACCGAACTTCGCGCCCATGATGGCGCCGAAGATGGGTCCTGTGCCGGCTATGTTGAGAAACTGAATCATGAATACCTTCCAGTTCGGCAGGGGCAGGTAGTCCACACCGTCGGGGTGGGCCATGGCAGGCGTGGTGCGGGCGGCATCGGGACGGACCACGCGTTCCACCACGCGGCCATAGAAGATGTAGCCCAGCACGAGGGCTACGACAGAGAGCAGGAATGTGAGCACGGGCAAACAACAAAACCATGGACCGGGCGAAGGAGCGGCCCCACGCAGGCGATGCGCGGCCGGCCATTCCTTCGCTCGCCCATGGTTGTATATATTATAGGAGTGAGATTAAGCCTTGGCGAGGGGAGAAGCCTGGGTATAGGAGCGTGCGGCGAGTTCCTTGTCGAGCATATAGAGTCCGTAGCCGCTGCCGTCGCCCAGCATGCGGAGGCTGTCGATGAGGTTCTGTGCGTTTTCCTCCTCTTCGACCTGTTCGTCGATGAACCACTTCAGCATGCTCTGCGTGGCATAGTCGTTTTCGGCTGTGGAGAGTGCGAAGAGGTCGTTGATGAGCGCCGTCACCTTCTGTTCGTGGGCGAGGGTGCTTTCCATCACGTCGAGTGCCGACTTCCATTCCGTGGGCACAGCCTCGATGGGGCGGAGGGTCACGCGGCCGCCGCGCTGGATGACGTAGTTGAACAGGATGCGGGCATGGTCCTGCTCTTCCTGGAACTGCACTTCAAACCAGTTGGCCATACCGGGCTTGCCGTCGGCGGCACACCAGGCAGACATGGAGAGATAGAGATAAGCCGACCACATTTCGGCATTGATTTGGGCGTTGAGCGCCTCTTCAACTTTCTTATTGAGCATAACGGTTTAGGTTTAAGTTTTTCACGGGCAAAATTAGTGTAAAGCGCATAAAGTGAGCAAGGATAGGGCAAAGTTTTTGGAAAAAATTTTCGGCCCGAAGGCTTTTCTATAATATGTAATGGGCAAATCCCGCGGCTTTTGCTTTTCCTTCTCTCCAGTTTCCATTACTTTTGCCACCAAAACATAAAAACGATCCAAGTGAAAAGCAAGAACAAACACCACGACACCCCCCGGCGCGGCGCGGCACCCACCCCGGGTCCAGCCCCGCAGCCTGCCGGCAAGCACCGCATGAAATGGGGCCTCACACCCGGCCGCCTCCAGTGGCTCACCTACGGTGCGGGCTTCCTGGCCCTCTTCGCCTTTCTCTGCTGGGGCTACGGCGACGTGCTCACCCGCGCCGAACAGGACAGCTACGTGTCCACCTCCCCCGACACCATGCAATACCTCCTCGGCCAACCCTACGGCCGCCTCTGGTGGCTCATGCGCTGGCCCCTGCTCCTCTTCAAGTGGACCGCCCTCGGAGCCGCCGCCCTCGCCCTCGTCTACACCCTCACCGCCAAGTTCACCGACTACGCCCTGCGCCTGCCCCGCCACTGGATAGGGCTCGGCTTCCTCGTGCCCCTCGCCCAAGTCGGCTGGATACTCTGGCGCGGCACCAACCTCTACTACAAGAACGAGCCCTCGCAGTT
>CALZMA010000120.1 GCA_945788445.1 uncultured Bacteroidales bacterium
TCGGACATCTGCACGCTCTACGCCTTCGGCAGCAAGTCGTTCGTGCCGCGCCGCAACGACCTCCGCTTCCACGGACGGCCGCTCCCCATCTTCCACTTCGAGCCCAAAGAGCGCCTCGGCGCTGCGGCGGAGTTCAAAGTGGGCGAAAAGGCCGTGATTGGCATCAGCGTGGAGCACGTGGGCTATTAGCCCCAACGGCTTTCGGGGGCGGCTTGCGCCCCTTTATTTTTCCAAAAAACCTTACTGACTTTTCTTTCCCCTGTGTCCTCCTTCCTCTCCCTCGAAAAACAATACAAGTTGCTGCAAAAGGAGTATGAGACCGAGAAGGCGGCGTTTCAGCGCGACACGGAACTGATGGGCATCGACCGCAAGGTGAAACGCGGCGACTGCTGGTATCCCGTGAGCGTGGGACGCGGCTATTACAACTCGCTCGACCGTTTTGTAGTGGAAATCCTGCGCACCGCAGACGACGACATCGAACCCAACTTCGAGTATGGCAAACAGGTGAGCTTCTTCTGCCGCGAAGGCAACGGCCGGCTCACCCACCTCCCCTTTGCCTGCACCGTGAGCTACGCCGAGGCCGACCGCATGGTGGTGGAACTCCCCGGCGAGGCGGCCTTCGCCCGGCTGCAGGCGCTCGACCTCGTCGGCGTGCAGCTGAGTTTCGACGACTATTCCTACCGCGTGATGTTCGACGCGCTGCGCCACGCCATGGAGGCGCGCAAGGGCCGCCTGGCCGAACTGCGCGACCTCTTCCACTCCCCTGCCCCGCTCCGCTTCGGGGCCGACCGCTCGGCCGGACTGCGCCTGCCCTGGCTCAACGCCTCGCAAGAGCAGGCCGTGCGCGACGTGCTACGCACCCAGGACGCGCTCATCGTGCACGGCCCTCCGGGAACGGGCAAGACCACCACGCTGGTCGAAGCTGTCTGCGAGGTGCTGCGCCGCGAACCGCAGGTGATGGTCTGCGCCCAGAGCAACACGGCCGTCGACTGGATTTGCTCGCAGCTGGCCGACCGCGGACTGCCCGTGCTGCGCATCGGCAACCCGAGCCGGGTGACGGACAAGATGCTCGCACACACCTACGAGCACCGCTTCTCGGCCCACCCGGACTATCCTCTCCTGTGGCAGGTGCGCCGCACCATCCGGCAGCTCTTCGCCGCGCCGCGCAAGTCGCGCCCGGCGGGCTTCCACCAGAAAATCGCCCGCCTGCGGGAACGGGCCGACGAGCTCGAAGGCCGCATACGCCACGCACTGTTCGACAGTTCGCGCGTCATTGCCTGTACCCTCACGGGCGCGGCCAACCCGCTCCTCACGGGGCACCACTTCCACACGCTCTTCATCGACGAGGCGGCACAGGCGCTCGAAGCGGCCTGCTGGATTGCCCTGGCCCATGCCGACCGCGTCGTCTTTGCCGGCGACCACAAGCAGCTGCCGCCCACGCTGAAAAGCATGGAGGCACTGCAGGGCGGACTGGGCTACACGCTCATGGAGGGCCTGGCCGAAACGAAACCCGAGTGCGTGCGCCTGCTCACGGTGCAGTACCGCATGAACGAAGCGCTCATGCGGTTTTCTTCCGAATGGTTCTATGGGGGAAAACTCGAGGCGGCACCCGAAGTGAGGCACCGCTCGCTGCTCGACGAACTGGACACGCCGCTCGTGTGGATAGACACGTCGACGACGCTGCCCGAAGAAGGGGACGAAGCCGCGGCGGCTTCCTTGCCCCAAAAGGTAAACGAAGAATTTGTGGGCGGCACCTATGGCCGCATCAACCGCACGGAGGCGCAGCTGACCCTGCGCGCCCTCCACGACTATGCCCGCCGCGCGGGACGGCAGCGGCTGATTGACGAACGGGTGGACATCGGCATCATCTCGCCCTACCGCGCCCAGGTGCAGTACCTGCGGCAGCTGCTGAAACGCGACGAACTGCTACGCCCGCTGCGCAAGCAAATCACGGTGAACACGGTGGATGCCTTCCAGGGGCAGGAACGCGACGTGATACTCGTTTCGCTGGTGCGCGCCAACGAGGCGGGACAAATCGGGTTTCTCTCGGACTTGCGCCGCATGAACGTGGCCATCACCCGTGCCCGCTACAAGCTCATCATACTCGGCAGCGTCGCCACGCTCTGCAAGCACAAGTTCTACCGCAAGCTCCACGCGGCCTGCGAAGCGGCGCGCGCCTCAGCGCTTCCGCAGGGCGTAGAGGCCGAGGAGGGTGAGGAGGCCGTTGAGTAGGAGGAGTTCGTAGCCGAAGGTGTAGCCCCACCAGACGGGGGCGAAGTGGTCCAGCAAGCCGCACACGAGGGGCGCGGCGAGACATACGAAGGGCACGGCGCGGTCCCTGACCTGCTGTCTGGAGAAAAGGCCGAAGGCGTAGAGGCCCAGCAGGGGGCCGTAGGTGTAGGAGGCGAGGACGTAGATTACGTCGATCATGTTGCCCCCTTCGGCCAGCTTGAAGAGCACCATGCAGAGGCTGAAGGCCAGCACCACGGCCCCGTGGACGCGGCGGCGGACGGCCTGGGCCTCGGCGGCGGGAAGGGCGCGCTGCTCCACGCGGAGGAGGTCGATGCAGACGGTGGTGGTGAGCGCCGTGAGGGCACTGTCGGCACTGGAAAAGGCGGCGGCCACGATGCCGAGGGTGAAGGGGACAACGACCCAGGCACCCAGCACGCCCTCGCTCACGAGCCAGGGCAACAGGCTGTCGCCCGCAGCGGGCGGCGTGAGGCCCTGCGCCGCACAAAGGCTGAAGAGCAGGATGCCGAGGCCGAGGAAGAGGGCATTCACGGGGAGGAAGGCGAGCCCGTAGCTCACCATGTCTTTCTGCGCCTCGCGCAGGCTGCGGCAGGTGAGGTTCTTCTGCATCATGTCCTGGTCCAGCCCCGTCATGACCACTACTATAAACACTCCGCTGAGAAACTGCCGCCAGAAGGCCTGCTTGCTGGCACCGTCCCACTCCCACACTCGACACATGGGACTCTCGCAAACGGTCTGGACCGCCCCGCGCAGGTCGAGGCCCAGGGTCTGTGCGGCCGCCACGGCCATGCCGCCCGCCGCGAGCAGGAGGCAGAGGGTCTGGAGGGCATCGGTGCGCACTATGGCCTGCATGCCGGCCTGCCGCGTGTAGAGCCAGATGAGCAGGAGCACGGCGGCCACCACGAGGAGGAAGGGGAGCAAGCCGCTTCCGAGATAGGGAACGATCACAAACTGGGCCAGCACCATGCAGACGAGGTACATGCGCGCCGCAGCGCCCATGAGTTTGCTGAGCACGAAGAAGAGCGCTCCGGTGCGGTGGGTGCGCGGACCGAAGCGCTCTCCGAGATAGGCGTAGATGCTCGTGAGACGCAAGCGATAGTAGAGGGGCAGCAGCACAAAGGCGACTGCCACATAACCTACGACGAAGCCCATGCACATCTGCAGGTAGGTCATGCCCGTGGAGGCGGCCCAGCCGGGCACGGAGATGAAGGTGACGCCGGAAATGCTGGCACCGACCATGCCGAAGGCTACCATCCACCAGGGCGACTGCCGACCGGCGCGGAAGAAGGCATCGTTGCCCCCGCGGCTTCCGCGGGCGGCACGGCGGGAGATGAAGAGGAGCAGACTGAAGTAGGCCACGAGCGTGGCAAGCATGAAGAGGGCTGTCATAGGTCTGTTTTTGTGTATCGTATCTGTCGATTAGCCGGCCAGGACGCCGATCATGCTGAAGCCGAACATGACGATGAAATAGAGCGCGGAGGCGGCGAAACCTACCACGGCGGAGATGATGGCCCACTTCTTGGCATCGTCCGAGGCACGCTGGGCTTCGTCGTAGAGTCCGGCGCGGTAGAGGCCGTCGACCTTGGAGGCGTAGACTATGGAAACGATGCCAAAGGGAAGGCAGCAGCAAACGGTGGAGAGGATGGCCCAAACGAGGTAGCTGTCGGGCTTGAGGGGCTTATACTGGTTGCCCTGGGGATTGGCATTGCAGTTGTTCTGCATAGAAATTGCTTTTATAGTTGATGAATGGTCATTGTCTTACACACTCGCGCGGACTTCTTTTTCACTAAAGGAAGGCCAGGCCCGCGCTGCCGCAGAAGCTGACGATACCAAGGATGAGGGCTATTTTCACCCACTTGTCGGCATCGGCCGAGGCGAGGAGGGCGGCGTCGTAGTCGCCACGGTAATAGAACGAGGTGACTTGGTTGGCCTTGACGATGGCCACGATGCCCAAGGGAAGGCAGCAGAATATCGTGACGAGCACGGCGGCTACCATGTGGCTGTCGGGGCAGGCGGGCCGGGGGCTGCTTTGGGTGTAAGAATAGTCGGCCCGGCCCTGGGCCCAGCCCTGCGGGGGCGGCGGGGGCACGGAACCCCACGCGGTCTGGAGGA
>CALZMA010000121.1 GCA_945788445.1 uncultured Bacteroidales bacterium
TTCTTCCGGTGCAGCTATCCCACGGCTGAAGGCGGTTTCTCCAAGTTCGGCCTCGAACAGCACAATGGCCAGCCCCAAGGTTATGCCTTCGACGAAGCCGGCCTCAAGCAGTTGGCCGACCGTGCGGCCGAAGCCTCGGGCTTCAGTGTGTACGGCGGCGATGCCATCGTGCGGCCCGACGGCACCCTCGCCCTGATAGACTTCAACGACTGGCCCAGTTTCTCCCCCTGTCGGCGCGAAGCCGCCAAGGCCATTGCGGCTGCCATTTGCGCAGCTCCCGTTACCCAATAAGAATTTGCCTCCCCATGTCATCATCACCCCAGCTACAAAGCACCTTCAAGTCGGGCGACACCGAAGAGTGGCTCGACATCCACTTCACGCGCCCCCTCGGTCTGCTCTGGGCCCGCTTCTTCAACCATTTCAATGTCCATCCCAATGTGGTCACCATCCTCAGCATCGTCCTCGGTGCCGCGGCAGGTGTCTGCTTCTATTGGTCCGACCTCACCCACACCCTCGTAGGCATTGCCCTGCTCGTCTGGGCCAATCTCTACGACAGTGCCGACGGTCAGCTCGCCCGCATGACCGGCAAGAAGACCCGTTGGGGCCGCATCCTCGACGGTTTCGCCGGCGATGTATGGTTCTTCGCCATCTATGCCGCCATCTGCCTCCGCCTGCAGGCCCAGCCCATCCCCGGCACCGAAACAGCCTGGGGCATCTGGATTTGGCTGCTCGCCGCCTTCTCCGGCTTCGTGTGCCATGGCAAGCAGTGCCAGCTCGCCGACTACTACCGCAACATCCACCTCTACTTCCTCAAGGGAGAACAGGGCAGCGAACTCGACAGCTTCGCCAAGCTACGCGCCGAACTCCGTTCGCTCAGCTGGAAGAAAGACGGCGTGTGGATGGTCTTCCTCTATTTCTATGGCAACTATACCCGTTCGCAGGAGCAGATGACCCCCGCCTTCCAGCGTTTCCGCCTTTGGCTCCGCGAGCAGTTCGGCAACGGTCCGCTCCCCGAAGCCCTGCGCCGCGACTTCCGCGCCGGCAGCCTGCCGCTCATGAAATACGCCAACATCCTCACCTTCAACACACGCGCCATTGTCCTTTACCTCAGCCTCCTTGCCGGAGAGCCTTGGCTCTATCTGGTGTTTGAAGTGGTGGTAATGAACATACTCTTCTTCTACATGCGTTCGCGCCACGAACAGTTGTGCCGACGCTTGCAGCAGCAAAACTACAAACAAGCATGAAGCCCCTCTACCGCAATCTCTTTCTGCTCTTTGGACTGGCCAGTATCGTTGTCATGCTGTGTACCTTTGAGGTAGACTACCAGCAGTTGGTCGAAAACCTCGGGCGGGCTGGACTTTATCTCCCCGCCGTCATTGGCGTATGGGTCATTGTCTATGCGTTCAACGCCTGGGCCTTCCAGATCATTGTCAATTCGGGCCAGCACGCCAAGCACCTCAATTTCAAGCACGCCTACAAGCTCACCGTGTCGGGCTTCGCCTTCAGCTACACCACGCCCTTCGGTTTCGGCGGCGGTCCCTACCGCGTGATGGAACTCGGCGCACACATCGGCCTGGCCCGCGCCACCTCTTCGGTTGTGCTCTATTCCATGATGCACATCCTCTCCCACATCTGTCTCTGGTCTACGGCGGCCGTGCTGTTTGCCATTGCCTACACCGAGAAAATGTCGCCTTTCCTGTGGGGGCTCTTCGGCCTCTTCAGCTTGGCCGTACTGCTCGTGCTGGTTCTCTTCCGCCTGTGCTACAAGAAAGGGTTGGTGGTCCGGCTGTTCCAGCCCCTGCTCCATATCCCCTTGCTGAAGCACCGCATGCGCCGTATCTACGAGAAGAACCTCCCCGCCATGCAGCAGATAGACGACGGCGTAGCCTACCTCCACTCCCAGCCGCGTGCCTTCTTCCTCTCCCTCCTATGGGAATACGTGGCCCGCGTTGTGAACGCCCTGGAGTATTATTTCATCCTTCTCTCCCTCGGCGTGAGCCTTTCCTTCCTCGATGCCGTACTCGTCCTGGCTTTCTCCTCGCTCATCGGCAACCTTCTCTTCTTCCTGCCCATGCAGCTCGGTGCACGCGAGGGCGGTCTGCTCATGATTGTGCGCATCCTCGGACTGAGCACCTCCGGCATCGGCATCTTCACCAGTCTCTACACCCGCGTGCGCGAACTCGTGTGGATTTGCATCGGCGTCAGTTTGGTGAAGGTGGGAAACAACAAGCTCATGAAGGAAAAATCTTAGCACTATAACCTCATTATCCCCTCCCCAAACCCATGCTCAAGACCTTCCTTTTCGACTATGGCGGCACGCTCGACACCGCGGCGCGCCATTGGTCGTACGTCCTGTGGGACGGCTACCGCGCAGCGGGCGTAACCCTTTCCGAGGCCGACTTCCGCCGGGCCTACGTCCATGGCGAACGCACCTTGGCCCGCGAGCGCCACATCCTTCCGGAAGATGATTTCCGCACGTTGCTCTTCAAGAAAGTGACGATAGAGATTGATTTCCTGCTGAAAGAACAGCTCCTCACTCCGGCCGATGCCGCGCGGGCCGGGCAGCTGGTGGAGGAAATCACAGACTATTGCGACCGCTATGCCGCCCGCGAAACGCAGCGCTCGCTCCAGGTACTCGAGCGGTTGTCGGCACGCTACAAGCTCGTGATGGTGTCCAACTTCTATGGCAATCTCCACGCCGTGCTGCAGCGCTACGGACTGCTGCACCTCTTTGCCGATGTGGTGGAGAGTGCGGTGGTCGGTGTGCGCAAACCCGATGCAGCGATATGGCGCTTGGGCGTGGAGGCGGCCGGCTGCAGCCCCGCTGAATGCGTAGCCGTAGGCGACAGCTATGGCAAGGACATTGTCCCTGCCAAGGAAATAGGTTGCGAAACTGTGTGGTTCAAGGGAGAAGAATGGGAAACGAAGGAACGCGACGAAACGCTTCCCGGCCATGTCATAGACAACTTGGAAGAACTGTGTGCGCTTTACCTCTAAGCGCGCTGTCCGAGTTTATCTGCTATAAATGAAAATCGCCTTGCGTGCAACCACGCAAGGCGATTTGGTATTAGTACGCAAACAGCGGATATTTCTTCATCGTTTCGTTCACGCGGGCCCGGACGGAAGCGATAACGGTTTCGTTCTCGGGGTCGTTCAGCACCTGCTCAATCATTTCGGCGATTTCCACCATGAGGTCCTCCTTCGCACCACGCGTGGTGATGGCGGGCGTGCCGAGGCGGATGCCCGAGGTCTGGAATGCGGAGCGCGTGTCGAAGGGCACCATGTTCTTGTTCACCGTGATGTCCGCTGCCACCAGGGCGTTCTCGGCCACCTTGCCCGTGAGTTCGGGATACTTGCTGCGGAGGTCCACAAGCATCGAGTGGTTGTCCGTACCGCCACTCACGATGGAGAAGCCGCGCTTCGTGAGCTCTTCAGCCAGCTTGGCCGCGTTGCGCTTCACCTGCAGCGCATAGTCCTTGAACGAGGGGTCGAGGGCTTCGCCGAAGGCCACGGCCTTGGCGGCAATCACGTGTTCGAGCGGGCCGCCCTGAATGCCGGGGAAGACGGCGCTGTTGATGAGCTGGCTCATCATCTTCGGCGCGCCCTTCGGCGTGGTGAGGCCCCAGGGATTGACGAAGTCCTCACCCATCAGGATAAGGCCGCCGCGCGGACCGCGGAGCGTCTTGTGGGTAGTGGTGGTCACGATGTGGGCGTAGCGGACGGGGTTGTCCAGCAGGCCGGCGGCGATGAGGCCGGCGGGGTGTGCCATGTCGACCATGAAGATGGCGCCCACGGCATCGGCAATCTGGCGCATGCGCTTGTAGTCCCACTCGCGGCTATAGGCCGAACCGCCGCCGATGATGAGTTTGGGCTTGTGTTCGAGCGCGAGGCGTTCCATCTCGTCGTAGTCTACGCGGCCCGTTTCCTTGTTGAGGTTGTAGCCTATGGGGTTGTAGAGCATGCCCGAAGTGTTCACCTTCGAACCGTGGGAGAGGTGGCCGCCGTGGTCGAGGTTGAGGCCCATGAAGGTGTCGCCGGGCTTGAGCACGGTGAGGAATACGGCTGCATTGGCCTGGGCACCGGAGTGTGGCTGCACGTTGGCGTAGGCAGCGCCGAAGAGCTTTTTGGCGCGCTCGATGGCCAGGGTTTCGGTCTGGTCCACCACGCCGCAGCCGCCGTAGTAGCGCTTGCCGGGATAGCCTTCGGCATATTTGTTGGTAAGCCACGAGCCCATGGCTTGCATCACCTGGTCGCTGACAAAGTTTTCAGATGCAATCAGTTCGATGCCTCTGAGCTGGCGTTGGTGTTCCGCTTCGATGAGCGTGAAGATTTCTGTGTCCTTGTTCATA
>CALZMA010000122.1 GCA_945788445.1 uncultured Bacteroidales bacterium
AACAAGTTGGAGAATGTCCGCCCCGTACTTGTCGATGCTCCGCCTGCCGAGCGAAGGGATGCGCAGCAGTTCTTCGGCCGTAGTGGGCAAGTAGGCACAGATAGAGAGCAGCACCTTGTTGTGCAGCACCATGAATGCGGCCACCTTCAGCTCCAGCGCCTTCTTGCGGCGCCACTCCTGCAAGCGGTAGTACAGCACGGGGTGCTTGACCTCGGCGGGAAGCGCGTATTTCTCTTCCTTAGCCTTGGCCTTGGCCTCTTTCTGCTTTTTCTGTTTGGTGGGTTTCTTGGAGGAAGGGTTGTTCTTGTCCTCCTGGGCGAGGAACAGTTTGGCGCGCGCCTTCAGATAGTTCGAAGTGCTGAACCCTTCCATCTGCATCTTGAACAGCAGGTTGTTGTGGAACTCCGCCGCTTGCAGCAGTTCGTCGAGCGCAGCCTTCAGGCGCTTTGCAACTTCCTTGTTGTCCACCTCCACCAAGCTTTCGCGGGCCACTTTGGCCAGCACATCGAGTTTGCCTCCGAAATAGTTTGCCGCCTTGTCGATACGTTCCTGTAGTTCGGGCGAAACCTCCGCATGGGCCGACTTTTCCAAAAGCTGGCGGCACTGCAGGTGGAAACGGCTCGAAACGCCCATCACCTCCAAGTCGAAACTCCGCAGGGCATCAACCACCTTGCGCGTTGTTTCGGGATAGAGCTTAACGATGTGTTCTTCGAAGACTCGGGCCACCGTAGCCAGTGCTATGCGTTCCTTCTCAAAGTTGAAAAGGTCCGTGAGCAGTTGAAGGCCATAAGCCAGCTGCATGGAGTGGAGCGACGACTCGTCCACCTTTTCCTCCTTCACCTGCTGCGTAAACTGCTCCACGCTGCGGTCAGCAATCACCGCCGCGGCCGAAATCGGGCTGCTCAGCACAATGCCCTCCAGCGTTCTGCAGCGGCTGAGTGCCACGTAAGTCTGGCCATGGGCAAAGGCTGCCGCCGCGTCGATTACCACGCGGTCGAAAGTGAGGCCCTGGCTCTTGTGGATGGTGATGGCCCAAGCCAGACGGACAGGATACTGCTCAAACGTGCCGTCCACCACCTCCTCGATTTCTTTCGTCTGCTCGTTGAGCGCATAGCGCGCATTGGTCCACACCTCGGGGCGCACTTCGATGAGGCGCGAGGAGTCGGCCTGCGGGCGCACCGAGAAGCCCTGCGCGCTGATTTGCTCAATGCGGCCAATCATGCCGTTGTAGTAAGCCTTGTTGGGGTCGTTCTTGAGGAACATGATCTGAGCGCCCTGCTTGAGTTCGAGCAGTTCCTCGGTCGGGTACGAATAGTCGGGAAACTTCCCCGCCACTTTCGCCCTGTATGCGTAGCTGGGCGCGGCGATGCGTGCCAGTTCGCGGGCATTGATTTGGTTGGCCTGCGCGTTGTGCGTTGTGAGTCGGATGTAGCCGTCCTCCTCTTTCGGCTCAAAGCCCGGCCGGTAGCGCTGGCCCAGAAGCTGGAGCGCCTCGGCCGACGGGTGCCCTTCGCGGATTTGGTTGAGAATGCCGAGGAAATGGCTGTCGGTCTGTCGGTACACCTTTTCGAGCACAATGGTGATGTAGTGCGTGCGGCGCAGGGCCTGGCTGCTGAAGAAGTAAGGCGTATCGTAGTGCGGGCGCAGGAGTTGCCACTCGTCCTCCTTCACAACGGGCGCGAGCTGCTGGAGGTCACCGATGAGCAGCAGTTGCACGCCGCCGAAGGGCAGCTGGTTCCTTCGGTAACGCCGCAAGGCCTCGTCCACGGCATCGAGGAGGTCGGGGCGCACCATCGAGACCTCGTCTATCACCAACAGGTCCATCGAACGGATGATGCGCAACTTCTCGGGGCGCATGGCAAAGGCCTTGCTGCGGTCGTAGCCCGCTGTGGGCACGTAGGGCGCAAAGGGAAGTTGGAAGAAAGAGTGGATGGTCACCCCGCCCGCATTGATGGCCGCAATGCCCGTGGGTGCCAGCACCACCATGCGTTTCGGACTGTCCTCCCGCAAGCGGCGCAGAAAGGTTGTCTTACCCGTGCCAGCCTTTCCCGTGAGGAACAGGTGAGCCTGGGTTGTTTCTATGATTTGGCGTGCAAGTTGAGCCGCCTTGTTCTCTTCGATGCTCATGGTTTTCATTTAAGTAATTGTAGAGGTCGCGCACGTATTTCGCTCTGAGAACCAGTCGCTACTTGCGCGGCCTCTTCTTTCCTGCCATGCGGTGGAACATCTTTCGGCCAAACTTATGCTCGGCTTCCAGCACCTTGGCATATTTCTTGGCACCCACAATGCGCACCAGACGCTGCGTATATTGCTGTTCCATCTTGCAAGCCTTCAGGTTCAGTCGGTTTTGGTTGTCCAGGGCGCGTTGGCAGTCCTTCTCGTTCCCGCTCTGGGCCGCCTTGCGCAGCGCGCGGTGGTTCTGCCGTTCAAGGCTGTGGAGCTTTTCTTTCATTTCGAAGAACACCGGGAAAAAGCGCTGCGCCTCCTCGGCGGTCAGTCCGGCCTCCTTCGTGATGAACGCCTGCAAGTCTTTCTTGAACTGTTCGGGACGGCCGTCTTTTTTCCCTTTTTGGTGCGGTTCCGGTTGCGGTGCGCAGCAGATGCCCCGGTCGGGAGCGGCAGCCGAAGCCTTGGCCGAGGCCGGCGAGGTCGTCCCCGCAGCCAGCCATACAAGGCTGCAAAGTATGGCCACAAAAAGTTGCAGCGAGGAGCGTTTAGTAGTCAGTTTCATATTCAGCTAACAATTGGGGGTTCTCAGTCATGAGATAGTCATACATTTGTTCTTCGTAGGCAGCCGCGGCCCGTTCTTCGTAGGCCGAAGCGCCGTGCAGTGCGGTGCCGCTGTCGTTCAGGCCGGCGTGCGAGAGCACCAGCGTCAGGGCCGCCACACAAGCCGCCCCAATCCACGGCAGCCAGCGCAGGCGGTGCAGCACGGGCGTGGGTGCTTCGAGCTGGGCGATGCGGGCCATCATGCGGTTGGCGAAAGTATCGAAATAGCCCTCCGGCACCCGAAACGGGTTGTGGCCCGGGTGGGGAGGAAGGGACGAAGAGGGAGAACTTGTCATAGCGGAAGAGTTTAAGATGGAAAATCGGTTACGCCAGTTTCCTTTCCAGCCTTGCCTTGCGCCGAAGCGCGGTACAAAGGGCTGGGAAGCCGTTTGGAATGTAGACGTTTCAGCCGCCAAAAGGTTTAATCGAGACTATTGAAATATTGTTCAATTTTCTTCACGGCGAGGTGGTAAGAGGCTTTCAGCGCCCCCACGCTTGTACCGAGCAGTTCGCTCATGCTCTCATATTTCATTTCCTCGAAATACTTCAGGTTAAAGACGATGCGCTGCTTTTCCGGCAGGGTGGCGATGGCTTCCTGCAGCAGCCGTTCCGTTTCGTCGCCGTCGAAATAAGGGTCGCTTTCCAAGCTGCGCACCGCCGCGTTGTCAGCATCGTCCAGACTTTCCGTGCGGCGGCACCGTTCGAGGTGCGAGAGGCTTTCGTTCAGGGCGATGCGGTAGAGCCAGGTCGATACCAGGCAGTCGCCGCGGAAGTTGTCCAAGTTCTGCCAAGCCTTGAGAAAAGTGTTTTGCAGCACGTCGTCGGCATCCTCGTGGTACTGCACGATGCGGCGGATTTGCGCATAGAGCTGTGGGGTGTATAGACGCACCAATTCCCCGAAAGCCACATAGCGGGTCTCGGGGTTTCTCAATTGGTCTATGCTAAACTTCGGCTTAGCCACTTTCGGGGCAGTTAGGGTGGAAGTGTACCTATGTCAAGACAGTAGCACCTTGCGCGTTACTTTCTCAACACGAATAATGTACCATCCTTTTCTCATGCCCAGCGTGAGCGTCTTGTCGTTGCTGTCGATGCGCACACTCATCACGCATTTGCCCGTAATGTCAAACACTTCGAGCGTGCAGTTCTGGGCATTGGAAACCCTCACGCTTCGGCCCGAAACGCTCAAGGCAACCGGGGTTGCCTCGTCCGCGGCGCAGGAAAACTGAGGAGCTGCTGCCAGCAGCTCGTCGGCAGGCTCAGCCACGGAACTGTTTCCGGCAAACATGGCGTTGGCGGCGAAAGCAAATCCTATCGTGAGGAGTGATTGGAGAATAAAATGTTTCATAAGCAAATTGGCTGTCTTTGGGCGAAACGCGGGGGCGATGCGATACCGACACCTATAATATATCTATAGGACAGCCGTGTCGTGAGGCACGGCGTGCCCGCCCGTCCGTTTCGGTAGCCGTCGGCATGCGGGGACACACCTTCAGACCATGCGGCAAAAATAAGGGTTGTTGCGCGGAATACAAAACTTTTTCTTCTAAAAATTCTTTATTGTACAAAAC
>CALZMA010000123.1 GCA_945788445.1 uncultured Bacteroidales bacterium
CGCGGCCTTATAGACGTCTTCGTCCGCCTCCATATACACTTGGTGGAGGTATATGGAGTACGGACAGAAGACGAAGTCATTCAGGACGGACAGGGGGATGTAGTCAGTCATTCAGATAAGGCTTCTGCTGGGCAAACTTGAGCCAGCTCTTGTTGGTGATGTCGAACTTCAGGGCCTTGAGGTCCTTGGCATGGCGCAGTTGGTCAATCAGCATGAGCCCCTTGCGCGCAATGTTGTAGGCTCCGTTGGCATCGGCATTGGCGGGCAGGGCGGGACCGCAGGTGCGGCTGTCGTAGAAGTTGCCGCGCTTGTCGGCCACGGGGGAGACCAGGAAGTCTATCTCCGTGCCCGTCTGGCTGTTGCGCATTTGCAGCGTGAGCTTCAGGCAGTGGAGCAGTTCGGCGAAGAAGTCTTTCTTGGACTGCCGGGCAATAGCCTCTTTCAGATTGCCGCCCGGGTCTATCCCGTAAGCGGCGAAGAGGTCCTTGAGCAACTGGGTGGGCCAGACGGTCTGGCTGTCCCACTGGTTGTTCTTCAGCGCGTTGCGGAAGGTGACGATGCGCTCGCCGCGGGTGCAGACGGTCCACTCGGTGCGCGTGCCTTCGGCCTTGTTGGTGAACGCGTTGTAGTCGAACGAGAACTCGAACCAGTCTTGCCGCGCATTGTAGCGGATGGCACGGAACTTGGAGAAGAAGAGCTTGGCCTTCTCTACACTTTCGTACCGGAGGTCGAAGAGGTTCACGAAGCCCGTGACGGGGTCGATCTTCGAGGTGTTCCAAGCCGGGATGTAGAAGAGGAAGCCGCTTTGCTTGCCCAGCTTGCGGAACGACTCGAAGGCGTTGGCCAGCTGGTAGGCATGGTAGAGGCCGCCGGGCCGGTCGCAGGCGGCCTGCTTGTCCACGAGGTAGTTCAGCTTGTCGATGAGCATTTTCTCGAATTTCTGGTACACCTGCTTCTCCACCTTCTGACGGCCGCGCATGAAGCCGAGGTTGAGGTCTTCGAGCACCACTATGGCGTGGTACTTGACCATCAGGCTCGTAATCTTGTGTATCACCTGCGAGAGGTAGCCCTCTTTCAGCTCCTTGATGGTCTCGATGGACTTCCAGCTCTGGCGGGCCTCGAGACGGTCCTTCTCGCGGCGGTCGAGGAGGTCGTGGTAGTTGGTGCGGTAGCTGTTGCCGTTGTACTCGTTCACGATTTCGTTGAGCGAGCACTGCTCCTTGATGTGGCCGTGGCGGTCGATGACCACGAGGTAGAGCAGGTGGCGCTCGCCGCGGTCAATGCCTATGACGTGGGCGTCGTCGGCAGTCTGGAGATAGGCCCTTACCTGCTGGTTGATGTCGCTGTTGCCGGTACTCTTGAAGTTGAGGGTGACGGGCACGTGGAACATCACCTTGTCGACGGTGAAGCGGCGGTCTTTGGTGAGGTCGTAGTCGAACGTGCTGGTCTGCTTCTCGTTCTGCCGGTTCTTGTTGGCTATGGGTACGCCGGCCGGATGGGTGGGCCGCGAAGGCGAGAGGCTGCGACGGCGGAAGAAGAGTTCGGCCTCGCCGTTCAGCTTGTAGACCACATCGGCGAGGTTCTGCCCGTCGAAGAGTGCGCGCCAATAGAGCGTGTGCATGTTGGGCGTGCCCTTGCTCGAGGGGGAGAAGTCCTTGTTGTAGATTTGGAACAGGTACATCTTGCCTTCGTCGACAAGCCGGTCGATGTGGCTGACGGACACGGGCGAGAAGGTCACCTTGTAGCCCTGCTGCTCCACTTCGCGGTAGAAACCGCTGAGGTCCTCGTAGGTGGAGGTGTCGGAGAAGCGGAAGCCGAAGTTGCGCCAGTCGGGGTGCTTCGCTATCGACTGCTTGAAGAAGTCTATCAGCTCGTGGCAGTCGGCGAGGCTGAAGGCTTCGCCCTTCTTGTGGGTGCCTTGGGCGTAGTGCTCGAGAAGGGTTTCGGAAGGGGCAAACTCCTCAATCCTGGATTTGGAGAAGAAGACCTTGGGGAGCATCTTGTTGGCCCCGGGCAGGAGCTTGTAGGTCATCCGCTCGTAGCAGGGCCCATCGGCGGGCATGGGCTTTCCCAGCAGGGAGCGGAAGTTCTTGTTCATGACGGCCAGGTAGTAGAGGCCGTCCTTGCGCAGGATGAGGGCGGCATTGGTCGTTTCCTTGTTTTCGTCCCAGCCGGCGAGCAGCTGGGCATTGGAGAAGTTGAGCTTGATCTTGTCCTTGTCGTAGGGCTTACGGGTGATGTGGTTGCGCACCTTGTTGTAGAGGAGGGTGACCTTGTCGAGGTCGCTCCACTGCAGGGCCATTTCGCCGGCAAAGCGATCGTCCTTGCCGCTCTCGTCGCCCTTGCCCAGGAGGGGCTTCACGAAATGCTGCAACGACTTGAGGGCATCGAGCAGGCGCTTCAGCAGCTCGACGTGGCGGTCGTTTTGCGACAACTTCTTGTCCGAAGGATAGGTAGCCTGCAGGAGCGGACGGACCTCGGTATAGGCGTTGGCTATCTGGGCAAAGAGGTTCTCGCGCTGCTCGCCGGCGGTTTCCTCGGCTCCCAATGTGGCGAAGTAGTCCTCGATGCGGCGGTACTCCTCGGGGCGGGCCTGGGCTATGCAGCGGTTGAGATAGGCCAGGCTGAAGCTCGCGGCTTGCTTGTAGATGCCATCGATGCGCTTCTCGTAGTCATCGGCCGTTTCCCTTTTCTTCTGCGGGGGTGCCGTGAGGCGGATGTCTTCCTTGACGGCGCTTTCTATGAAGCTCCAGTCGCCATAGAGCTTCTGCGAGATGCGGGTGAGCTGGAGGTCGGCGGGCAGGAAGATGCCCTCGGCATCGTAGGTCGTGAGGGTGCTGAGCAGGTGCTGCAGGCCGTTCTCGCCGGAGGCCAACACGCGATCCTGTAAACTGGCGTAGCACTGGCCGACGGCCTCGAGCAACTGGCGGTCGGTGGCGAAGGACTCGGGCAACCACGAGAGGGCCGTGCGGTCGCTCAGTATCTGCTTGTAGAGCATCTTGAACTTGGGCAGGCGCCGGTCCTTGTGCTGCTGGTTGTAGAGGTTGATGTACTCGTTCAGTCCCTGGAACTTCTGCCGGCTGTCCTCGGACGTGCGGCCACCCAATATGCCGTTGTAGACTTCTATCTGGGTTTGGGTGAGCAGGGTGTTGAAGTAGCCGGGGCTGAACATCTCGCCAAGGTTGCGCACGCCGAGATAGGCTTCGAAGGTGCGGTAGGTTTCGGCCAGGCAGGGCTGCATCTCGGGGATGGCGGCCACCTGGGCGAACACGGCCATGTTGTCGACGAAGCGGGGGAGGTTTTCGTGAACGAGGCGGTAGGCTATGGCGGTGGACTGCTCCTCGGAGACATAGAGGTTGGAACGGTTCTGGTGGAAGCCCGAGAAGTAGGTGGTGAAGCCCTTGAACTCGGCTATCATGGCGAGGGCCTGCGCCGTGTCGAGCCCGTCGGGCAGGCGGTCGGCGGCCCGGCTGACGAAGGCGGCGAGGTCGGTTTCGACCAGCTCTTTCTTGTCTATCCGCTTGAAGGCCTCGTTTTGGCGGAGGGCCTGCGAAATGGCCTTGCGCAGGTTTTCCTGTATTTTGGCGAACTGTTTCTTGGCCGTGTCGCTCTTTTCCTTGCTTTGGTAACAGGCGAGGTATTCCTCGAGCGAATTGAGTTTGCCCTGCGACGTCAGGGGGAGGCTGAAGGTGTCCATCACGCCGTCGATGAACGCCTTGTGGTATTCGTCGATGAGTTTCTTGACCACTTTGTAGCTCTCAGCCCTGTGCTGGTCTTCGTCGAGCATTCCGCTCTGCTGGATATGTTGCCAGGTGGCTCCCACGGGCCTTGCCTCGAAACGAAGGGTTTTGGAAAGCGGATAGAGGCCGGTAAAGTCGTTGAATTTCATGGTGCAAAAGGGGTTTTCTGATTGAGAAATATATGTCTGTCCTTGACTGGCAAGTGACAAAGCACGCTATCGGCAGCAAAGATAGTGCAAGTCTGCGGTTGTAGTGCGCTGGTGGACATTGATTGTGCCCCGGCGCGTGTTGATTTTTCTCTTGGGTACAAGCGGCCAGCTGCCGCGCGCGCATTCCCACACAAAAAACTTCAACCCTTTGGCTTGCTTTCGGGGCCAAGGGGTTGAAGCTATTATTTTTTGGGGGATGTATTTTTAGGGGGATGTCTGCGCAGGTCACTTGCGGCCGCCGCGCCGCTGCAGGAGGGCGCGGACTACGCACAGGCGGATGGCGAGTTTCTGGGCCAGGGTGTGGGAGCTGGGGTCGCTGGTGGTGGAGGCGTTGGCACCGTGGCGGCGGTAGCTCATGAGGCGGTCGGGG